>DAIMKE010000585.1:0-4746 GCA_036721875.1 Bradyrhizobium sp.
TCATGCCGACGAATTCACCGCTGTCGCCGAGCCAGCGCGCCCAATCGCCCTCAACCGCGGCCTCGACGCCTATTCGTGGAACTCTTCCGAGCACGCTGGCCCGGTATTCGCGCGACTGCTGGCGAAACAGATCGAAGCACGGCGCCGAAACGACCGCGGCGCGGATGCCGTCGCTCGCGAGCAGCTTTGCCGCGTCGAGCGCGATAGACACTTCGGAGCCCGTACCAATCAGGGTGACGTCGCGGCCGCCCTCCGGCTCGACAATCACATACGCCCCCAGCGCTACCAGGTTGACGACACCGCCAGCGTCACGAAATGTCGGCATCGCCTGCCGCGACAGGCACAGCAACGACGGGCTGGTCTGCGCCCGTAACGCGCAATCCCAAGCCTCGGCGGTCTCGACGGCGTCTCCGGGCCGGAACACCAGCAAATTGGGAATGGCCCGCAGCGACGGCAGATGCTCGACCGGCTGATGTGTCGGGCCGTCTTCGCCCAGTCCGATGGAATCATGCGTCATCACATGGATGACGCGAAGGCCCATCAGCGCGGCCAACCTGATCGCGGGGCGGCTGTAATCGGCGAAGGTGAGAAACGTGCCGCCGTAAGGGACAAAGCCGCCATGCAGCGCAATGCCGTTCATCGCGGCAGCCATTGCGTGCTCGCGGACGCCGTAATGGACGTAGCTGCCGTCAAAGGCCGCTGCATTCACCGTCTGGTGGGTGCTGGCGCGCGTCAGGTTGGAATGTGTGAGATCGGCCGAGCCGCCCAGCAAATTCGGCAAGGCTTGGGCGATCGTGTTGATCACGATCTGCGACGCCTGCCGCGTCGCAATATCGGGCCGTTCGGCCGCGAAGCGATCGCGGATATCGGTCAGCGCCTCGGCATATCCGAAAGGCAGGTTTCGGTTGAGCGCATCGTGGAACGGCGAACGTGCAACCGGGTTGAGACGCCTAGTTCGCTCTATCCAGCTTCGGCGGGCGGCGTGCCCGCGCTCACCGATCTTGCGCCATTGCTTGAGGACGGAATCCGGGATCAGGAACGGCTCGTAGGGCCAATCCAGCGCCGCGCGGGTCTTTGCCACTTCCTCGGCGCCGAGCGGCGCACCGTGTGCCTTTTCGCTGCCCTGACGGCTCGGGGCTCCGAAGCCGATCATTGTGCGGCAGGCGATCAATGACGGCCGGTCGTTGCGTCGCGCCTGCTCGATCGCGGCTGCGATCGCTTCGGGATCGTGGCCGTCGATCCGGTTCGCCGACCACCCCGAGGCCTTGAAGCGTGCGAGTTGGTCGTCCGAGCACGACAGCGAGGTCGCGCCATCGATCGAGATTTCGTTATCATCGAACAGGACGATCAGGCGATTGAGCCCGAGATGCCCGGCCAACGAGATCGCCTCATGGCTCAGGCCCTCCATCAGGCAGCCGTCGCCTGCGATCACATAGGTGTGGTGGTCGACGAAGTCACTGCCGAACCGCGCGTTCATAAGCCGCTCGGCCAGAGCCATGCCGACGGCCGTGGCGATCCCCTGCCCCAGTGGACCGGTGGTCGTCTCGACTCCGGGCGTATGGCCGTATTCGGGATGGCCCGGGGTTTTCGATCCCCACTGTCGAAACGACTTGAGTTCCTCCAAAGTCAGACCTTCATATCCCGTCAGGTACAGCAGCGCGTAGAGCAGCATCGAGCCGTGACCGGCCGACAGCACGAAGCGATCTCGATCGGGCCACGCCGGATCGGCGGGATCGAATTTGAGGAATCGCGAGAACAGCACAGTGGCGACATCGGCCATGCCCATCGGCATTCCCGGATGTCCGGACCTGGCTTTCTCGACGGCGTCGACCGCCAGGAAGCGGATCGCGTTGGCCATCTCGCGGTGCGAAACATCTGTGCGGCCAGCAATGCAGGCGAGAGCTGGAGCGTTCATACCGTGCGCCTCTTGCGTTCCATCAGCTGCAGGATCAGCGGGGTGAGGATGAGCTGCATCGCCAGATCGAGCTTCGATCCGTGAATTACGATCGAATTGGCGCGCGACATGAAGCTGTTCGGAATCATCGACAGCAGATACGGGAAGTCGATCCCGCGCGGATTCTTCAGCCGGATCACCACCATCGATTCGTCCGGCGTCGGAATCCAGCGCGCGATGAATGGATTTGAGGTATCGACCGTCGGCACCCGCTGGAAGTTGATGTCGGTCTCGGCGAATTGCGGGCAGATGTAGTGCACGTAATCCGGCATTCGCCGCAGGATCGTATCGGTGACGGCTTCCGCAGTGTAGCCACGTGCGTTGCGGTCGCGATGCAGCTTCTGGATCCACTCCAGATTGATGACCGGAACAACGCCGATCTTGAGATCGGCATGCTGAGCGATGTTGACCTTTTCGGTCACCACGGCGCCATGGAGGCCCTCATAAAACAGCAGATCCGATTTTTCCGGTAACGGACCCCATTCGGTGAAAGTGCCTGGATCTGCGCCGTACAGCTTGGCTTCTTCGTCGTCATGGACGTAATGACGGGTCGTTCCGGTGCCGGATTCGCCGTAGTCGCGAAACACCTTCTCCAGTTCTTCGAACAGATTGGTTTCCGGACTGAAGTGGCTGAAGTGCTTGTTGCCGCGCTCGGCCTCCTCAGCCATTTTCGTGCGCATCTCGACGCGATTATAGCGATGGAAGGCGTCGCCCTCGATATAGGCTGCGGCGACCTTTTCCCGGCGAAAAATGTTCTCGAAGGTCTTCTTCACCGACGTGGTTCCGGCGCCGGATGAACCCGTGATCGATATGATGGGATAGCTGCGCGACATCTGCCCTGCCCCTCAGCGAAACAGGCCGCGCCGCGCGAACAGCGGCGCGTCGCTATTGTCGAACATCGGCTCGATGCCTTCGTGAATCGCGGCAACGTCGCGGACGCCGCGCACCGACCCCATGATCAGCGGTACGCGCTGGTGCGGCGTCCTGGCCGAGAGTTCGAGAATACGCCGGCGTCCGGTGGTCGCCGAGCCCCCCGCCCATTCCATCACCAGCGCCATCGGATGGGCTTCGTACAACAGCCGCAACCGTCCCTCGCGATATCCGGGACGGGCATCGGCAGGATAAAGAAACACGCCGCCGCGGACGAGGATGCGAAGCGATTCAGCCACCAGCGAGCCGATCCAGCGCATGTTGAAATCGGCGCCGCCATTGCCATTGGTGCCGGCAAGGCACTCGTCGATATAGGCCCGAACCGGACCATGCCAGTGCCGCCGGTTCGATGCGTTGATCGCGAATTCCGGCGTGCCTGGCGCGATCTTCACAGCTTGCGCGGTCAGCAGGAACTCCCGGGCCCGCCGGTCGAGAATGAAGATATCGACGCGCTCATTGAGCGCCAGGACCAACGTGGTCTGCGGGCCGTAAACCACAAAGCCCGCGGCGCGCTGCGCCGTGCCAGGCTCGAAGAAGGTAGAGACGACGTCGTTGCCGCGCGCACGAATAGAAAAGATCGTTCCGACCGAAATATTGTTTTCAAGATTTGCCGATCCATCGAGCGGATCGATCGCGACGCATAGCGGTGCTTCGGCATCGAGAATTTCAGGCAGTTCCGCCTCCTCGGACAGAATAGCTGCAACCGGCGTTGCGCGCAGCGCGTGGCGCATCATCTCATCGGCGGCAACATCGATGTCCTTTTGCAGATCGCCATCGGAATTGACGCCGCTATGTCGTCCGGTAATACCGGCCAACGGGCCATCGGCAATGAGGTCGGCGAGGTTGATCGAGGCCATCGCAAGCGCCTCGATCACAGCTGCAACCGCGGCACCGTTCGGCGCGTCCTTCACCGAGCGATCGAGATGCGAACGCAAGGTCACGCGTTCGTCCATGGCGGTTCCCCTGTCAGCGCCCTCTGCGGGGCCGCTCCAAAGCGTCGTGCCGGTCGGCACTCCGCGCGCAACAACATCCCAGTTTGCCAAATTAGGGAAATTTTCTTATCTTTGGGTATGGCAAAGTTTTCCTTATAAAGGTGCACCGATGGCAAGCCGGTTTTTGCGGGAACTGACCATTCGCCAGCTTCGCGCGCTGGCAGCCGTTCACAGCGATCGATCGGTCACCGCGGCCGCCAAACGGCTGCATCTGACACAGCCGGCCGTCACGCTGCAGATTCGCAATTTGCAGGCGCTGGCAGGCCTGCCCCTGATTCAGCGCACCGGCGACGGAATGCTTCTGACCGATGCCGGGCGTGAGGTGCTGGCGCTTTCCGAGCGGATCGAGGCGGCGATCGCGGACTGCGAGACCTCGCTCGAGACGATCGCGGGGAAGACCGCCGGCCGTATCTCGATCGGCGCCGTCAGCACCGCGAAATACTTCGTGCCGTTCATGATCTCCGGATTTTCCAAACTCCACCCGAACGTCGATGTCACGCTTTCGATCGGTAACCGGCAGGAGATCGGCACAGCGCTGCGCGGATATGACCTCGACTTCGCGATCATGGGCCGCCCGCCAGCGGATATCGATATGGACGTGCATCTTATCGGCGATCATCCCCACGTCATCATCGCGCCGACCAGCCACCGACTGGCGCGGAAGTCGCGTATTGCGCTCGCCGATCTGGCCGAGGAGACCTTCCTGATGCGCGAGCCGGGCTCGGGCACGCGTGGGCTGATGGAGCAATTGTTTGAAACCGCTCGCGTTCGCCCCAAAATCGGCATGGCGATGAGCAGCAACGAGACGATCAAGCAGGCGGTGATCGCCGGCCTCGGCATTGCGTTCATTTCCGCGCATACGGTGGCAAC
>DAIMKE010000586.1:0-2105 GCA_036721875.1 Bradyrhizobium sp.
GGCTTGCCCCGGCGATCCATCGCCTGAAAGAGCTCTTCGGAAGTGGATGGATGCGCGGGTCAAGCCCGCGCATGACGAGCGGAGTTGCGGCCATGCTGACGGGAAACCGCTTCATTCCGCGGCCTCCGCCATCGGCGCATCGTGGCCGAGGTCGACGACCCGGAGCGTGGTGCGGATGCGCTGGGTGGTGCCGTCCTGGAAGCGGATCACGGTATCGACCGGAATTTCGTTCGCCCCACTGTAGATCGCGTCGATGATGGTGGCGTATTTCTCGTTGATGACGCTGCGGCGGACTTTTCGGGTACGCGTCAACTCGCCGTCGTCGGCGTCGAGTTCCTTGTAGAGCAGCAGGAAACGGGAAATGCGTTGCGCCGGCGGCAGCGTGGCGTTGACGGTTTCGACCTCCTTGCGCAGCAGCGCGTACACTTCGGGGCGCGACGAGAGGTCGGTATAGGTCGTGAACGAGATGCGGTTCTTTTCCGCCCATTTGGAAATGATCGAGTAGCGGATGCAGATCATCGCCGCCAGCGCGTCGCGGCCGGCGCCCAGCACCACGGTCTCGGCGATATAGGGAGAGAACTTCAGCTTGTTCTCCAGGTATTGCGGCGAGAAGCGCTCGCCGCGCGCGGTCTCGGCCAGGTCCTTGATGCGGTCGATTACGACGAGCTGCCTGTTCTCGTTGAAGTAGCCGGCGTCGCCGGAGTGCATCCAGCCGTCCTTCATGTCGGCGGCCGAGGCTTCCGGATTCTTGTAATAGCCGAGGTACATGTTGGGGTGGCGCACCACGATTTCGCCGACACCGTTGACATCGGGGTTGTCGATGCGGATCTGGATGTCGTCGGCCATCGGCACGCCGGTCGTGTCCGGATCGACATTGTCCGAGGGGTGCAGCGTGTAGGCGCCCAGCAATTCGGTCTGGCCATAGAGCGTGCGCAGCGGCACGCCCATGGCCTGGAAGAACTTGAAGGTGTCGGGCCCGAGCGCGGCGCCGCCGGTCGCGGCCGAGCGCAACCGCGTGAAGCCGAGCCGGTCGCGCAGGGCGCGGAACAGCAGCTGGTCGGCCAGGACAGAACGCTTGCCCTGGGCCAGCGCCGAAAGCCCGGCCTTCATGCCGATGTCGTAGAGTTTCTGTTTCAGCGGCGAGGAGTCCATTACGCCGGCGCGCACGTCGGCGGCTATCGATTCCCAGACCCTGGGCGCGAACAGCACGAAGGTCGGCGCGATCTCGCGGAAATCGTGCATCATGGTGTCGGGTTCTTCGACGAAGTTGACCTTCATCCGGCAGAGCAGCCCTTTGCCGAGCGCGTAGACCTGTTCCATGATCCAGGGCAGCGGCAGCACCGAGACGTATTCGTCGTCGGGTCCCTTCGGATCGAAGGCCAGATAGATCGCGCAGTGTTTGAGGACGCGCCCGGCCGCCAGCATCGCAAGCTTGGGGTTGGCTGTCGTGCCCGAGGTGGTGCAGAGGATGGCGACGTCCTCGCCGTTTGTGGCGTCGACCAGGCGATCGTAGAGCCCAGCCTCGCGGGAGGCGCGGTCGCGTCCCATCGTGGCCAGCTTCTCCGCTTCCATCAACCGCGGATCGTCGTATTTCCGCATGCCGCGGGGATCCGAATAGACGATGTGCTTGAGGTTGGGCGCGCGGTCGGCCAGCGCCAGCAGCTTGTCGACCTGCTCTTCGTCCTCGGCGAATACCAGTTTGGCCTCGCCGTAACTGAGCAGATAGGCAGCTTCCTCGTCCAGCACGTCGCGATAGAGGCCAAGGCTCATGCCGCCGATGGCGTGGGTGGCGATTTCGGCCGCCACCCAGTCCGGCCGGTTGTCGCCGATGATGCCGATGACGTCGCCGCGCCCCAGACCCAGTTCCACCATGCCGAGCGCGAAGTCATGCACCCGGCGTTGATAGTCGTTCCAGGTAAAGACGCGCCACAGCCCGAGGTCCTTTTCGCGCAGCGCGATCTCACCGCCATGCTCTTTTGCGTTGAGGCGCAACAGCTTCGGGTAGGTGTCGGCCTGTGCGGCGCGTCCGGCGTAGTCCATCATGCCACGCTCTCCGCAGGTTTGTCGTCGGGATCGACCAGAACCTCGTCCTCTTCGCCGAGATA
>DAIMKE010000586.1:2115-4737 GCA_036721875.1 Bradyrhizobium sp.
CGCGCTTGACATGGGGATCGGCGAGCACGGAGGCCGGATCGCCCTCGGCGATCTTGCGGCCGAAATCCAGCACCATGACGCGGTGGGAGATATCCATCACCACGCCCATGTCGTGCTCGATCATCATCACGGTCATGCCGAACTCTTCGTTGAGATCGACGATGTAGCGCGCCATGTCCTCCTTTTCCTCGAAGTTCATGCCGGCCATCGGCTCGTCGAGCAGGATCAACTTCGGCTCGAGCGCCATCGCGCGCGCCAGTTCGACGCGCTTGCGCAGGCCGTACGGCAGGGTGCCGGCGGTCGCCTTGCGCACCGACTGCAGGTCGAGGAAATCGATGATCTCCTCCACCTTGCGGCGATGCTCGAGCTCCTCGCGCCGGGCACCGGTCAGCCAGTACAGCGATCCCGTGATGAAATTGTTTTTCAGCAGGTGATGGCGCCCGACCATGATGTTGTCGAGCACGCTCATATGGTGGAATAGCGCGAGGTTCTGGAAGGTGCGGCCGATGCCGAGCGCGGGCCGCGCATTCGGATTGAGGCCCGTGATGTCCTTGCCCCGATAGAACAGCTTTCCTTCGGTCGGCTTGTATCGGCCCGAAATGCAATTGACGATTGAAGTCTTGCCGGCGCCGTTCGGGCCGATGATCGAGAACAACTCGCCATCGTTCACGCCGAAGCTGACCTCGGTCAGCGCGCGGACACCACCAAAGCGCAGCGAGACATCGCGCACTTCCAACGTATAAGCCACTCATTCCCTCCGGATACGGCGCTTGAGCGGCGCTCTTTATCTCTTCCTCGCGCCCACGATCCTACATCGGCGGCGATCCGCGGACTATCCGCCTGACGGCCAATGTCCGATCTCATGCGTGGTAACGCCGCACCTTGCCATCGTGTCGCAGGCCGCACGTGCCAAGGTGGTCCTCCATAAGGGAATGCGATAGTTTGAAATGTCATTTGCTTGACAATTGGTCAGGAAATTTTCCAGGCTGCATTTCTGCTGCACTGCAGCAAGAGATTGATAGAGATGCGACGGTCGACGCGATCATGATTGCTGCGGATCACCTCAAGCGCATCGCGGCATGGTCGCGCGAACTGAGCGAGCGGGAGATCGAGGTCGCTTGCGCCGGAATCGTGGAGAAATCCTACGCGACCAACGAGCATATCTTCATGCGCGGCGATCTCTTCGACTACTGGACCGGCGTGGTAACGGGCCTGGCGCGGATGAGCATCGTGACCAAGGACGGCAAGGCTGCGAGTTTCGCCGGCCTCACCGCGGGCGCCTGGTTCGGCGAGGGTTCGGTGCTCAAGAACGAGCCGCGCCGCTACGACGTGGTCGTGTTGCGGGATACCCGACTGGCGCTGATGGATCGCAGCACCTTCTTCTGGCTGTTCGAGAACAGCGTCGCCTTCAACCGCTTTCTGGTCAGGCAGCTCAACGAGCGCCTTGGCCAGTTCATCGGGGCGATGGAATATGACCGCACGCTCGATGCGACCGGCCGCGTCGCGCGTTCCATCGCCTCGCTGTTCAACCCGATTCTCTACCCCGACCTCACGCGCCATCTCGAGATCACACAGGAAGAAATCGGAGCGCTCTCCGGCATTTCCCGGCAGAACGCCAACCAGTGCCTGAAGCGTCTGGAGGCGCTGGGTCTGCTGCGGCTCGAATATGGTGGCGTCACCATCATCGACCTCGACCGCCTGCGCAGCTACGGCGAATAGCGCCGCGGGGCTGACGGGACGAGGCGACACGCCAACCCCGGGTCATCCCAGCGAAAACCAGTACACATTCCCCAATCATGCTCTAGGATGCGCGCACCCCAGGGGGCCGCAAAGAGCCGCCAGCGCGGGTTTCGTTGGAGGAAGCATGAAGAAATTTCCACGCCGTCAATTCCTGCAGCTCGCCGCCGGTGCGGCTGCATTCCCGGCCGTATCGGGCGTCGCCCACGCACAGGCCTATCCATCGCGGCCGGTGCGGCTGGTGATCGGTTACACCCCCGGCGGTTCGGCGGACATGACGGCGCGCCTGATGGGGCAGTGGCTTTCGGAGAAACTCGGGCAATCCTTCGTCATCGAGAACCGGCCGGGCGGTGGCACCAATATCGCCACCGAGCAGGTGCTGCGCGCCGCGCCTGACGGCTACACGCTGCTACTGGTCGCGCCGGCGAATGCGATCAACGCCACGCTCTACGACAAGCTGCCGTTCGATTTCATGAAGGAGATGGAGCCGATCGCGGGCATCATCCGCTTCCCCAACGTCGTGCTGGTGCATCCCTCGCTGCCGATCAAGACCATTCCCGAGCTGATCGCCTACGCCAAGGCCAACCCCGGCAAGCTCAACATGGCGTCTTCAGGCAATGGATCCACGATTCACATGTCGGGCGAACTGTTCAAGATGCAGACCGGCATCAACATGCAGCACGTGCCTTACCGGGGAGGCGCGCCGGCGCTCACCGATATGCTTTCCGGCCAGATGCAGGTCATGTTCGACAATCTTCCGACCTGCGCCGAGCACGTCAAATCCGGCAAGCTTCGCGGTCTTGCCATAACCAGCACGACCCGTTCGGATGTGCTGCCGGATTTGCCGCCGGTCGCCGATTTCCTGCCCGGCTATGAGGCCAGCGC
>DAIMKE010000587.1:0-4732 GCA_036721875.1 Bradyrhizobium sp.
ATGACCATGCGCTCGCTAACGGGATCAGCCAGACCAAGGCCGGCTTCATCGTGACTGACGCGATCGCGCCGTTCACCTTCGCGACACTGCCTGGTGAGGAAACTGCCTGGCATGAAGCGCCCGTCACCAGCACCAAGCAGGTGCGCAATCTCGCCGATCGCATTTACGACGCCTGCTTTGTGGTGGTCAGCTATCTGGTCGGCGCCCGGATCTCGGAGATCCTCGGCCTTCAGGTCGGCTGCATCGAGCAGCATCCTGCCGACGACGGCAGCGAGAGCTTCGCCTATCTCGTCGGGCGGATTTACAAGACGGCGCGTGGCATCGATGGCGAAGCCCATCGCTGGGTTGCGCCGGCACCCGTCGAGCGGGCTGTCGTGGTCATGGAGCGGCTGACCGCCCGTCTCCGGGCCCAAAGCGGACGAGACGATCTCTTCCTGGTGATGGCCAGCAACGGGTTGGTCGGCCCTGCCGCCCGCATTGACCTCCCCGTTGGCTCCACCATCATAAGGCGGCTGAATGATCAGTTTGCGCCGTTCATCGGCCTGCCGGACCACCAGGGTGAGCCTTGGCATCTGAACACGCATCAGGGCCGCAAGACGTTTGCCCGCTTCGTCGGCAAACGCGACCGGACCGGCCTGTATGCGCTTCAGGCCCACTTCGGTCATGTGACCCGGGCCATGACTGATCGCGGCTACGTCGGGACCGACTTCGCGCTCGACGACCTGATCGACCGGCATGCCCGGGAAGAAACCCGCGCCGCTCTCGAAGAAGTGCTGACGGCAACCGCCCTCGCGGGCAAGGGCGGACGGATGATCGCCGCCCGCTCCCAGTTCCGCGGGCGCACGCGCGACGGCGATGTCCAGGCCTATGTCTCCTTCCTGATGGAGGAGACTGATCTGCGGCTCGGCGTCTGCGATTGGGGCTATTGCGTCTACCGCGTCGAAACGGCTGCCTGCTTCGGCGATGAGAAAGGCCCCAACCCCGTTCTGAGGACCGAAAGTACGTGTCTCGCCTGCGCCAACTTCGCCGTCACCGCCAGGCACAGGCCTGTCTGGCAGGCCCGCCGCGATCGCAATACGGATCTTCTCGGCCATCCCGGCCTGGACCCGGTCAGCCGGCAACTCGCCGAAACCCGGATTGCCGAATGCGATCGCATCCTTGGTGAACTCGACCATGCAAAGGATGTTCGCCATGGCGCGTAAGACCAGCAAAATGCCGGCCCTCACGCCTGCCGAAAAGCGCCTGCGCAACACCCACTGCAAGCTGCGGGATGCTCTGGAACGGCTGGTGAAGGGGCTGCCCACACACACGGACCTGCAAAAGCGATCCTACCGGCTGACCGTCGCGACGCTCGCACGCGAAGCGCGCGTCGGCCGCAATGCGATCTACGCCAATCATCGATCGATCATCGACGAATTACGCCGCGCCAGTGATCGCAAGGTCGTTCCCGAGAAGCTCGCAGCCTGGGAAGACAAACTCGCCCAGCAGCGCGCTCTGATCCAGGTCTTGCAGATCGAGGAGCGGCGTATGGTGACGGAAAATGCCGTCCTGCTGAAGCGCATCCTCGACGCCGAAACGGAGGTTGAGCGGCAGAAGCGTCATAATGCCCGCCTGATCGCCGAACGCGATCGCGCCGTGAAACCAGTGCCGCTCACTCGCGGGCCAAAATCCTGACGTCGTCTACGACTGCCGGTTTGTGTCGGTGCGGTCGCCGAAGGACAATCGTCGCCCCATCTATTGCCTGCGACAATCATGCGCGGCATGATCTGCGGCATGCTTGACCCCTTCGATCCAGACAGCTTCATTGTGCGCGCCGAGGTTCATATCCTCGGCATCGAGCCCAAGATCAGCCGCATCCTCGAACTGCCAATCACTCTCAACCTAGCCCAACTCCACGAGGTGCTGCAGGCCGCCTTTGGCTGGACCGACAGCCATCTGCATCAGTTCAATATTGGCGGTCTCATCTACGGAGCTCCAGAGTTCGATGACGACGGTCTGTCCGACAGCAGGATCTTCGAGGCGACCGAGGTCAGGATGATCGACCTTCACTTTCCCGACGATCCCAGCGAAAACCCTCTCGCGATCCTCTACGAATACGACTTCGGCGACAATTGGCGTCATCTGCTGCGCTTGGAGCGCGTCGCGCGCGAGGAGAGTGCCCAATATCCTCGCTGTATCGCCGCCGCACGCTCAGGACCCCCCGAAGACGCTGGTGGGCCTTCAGGCTATGCCGACTTCCTCGAGGCCTGGCTCGACCCCGACCATGAAGAACATAAAGCGATGCAACGATGGGCTGGCCGCAAGTTCCACCCGGAGTCCTGCAATCTCGACGACATCAACAAGGCTATCGCCAAAGCACTACACGCATCAAAGGACGACTATCGCTTCCGTCGAGAAAGCCATCGTGATTGACACCAACCGGCTGCGCTTCAGTGCCAAAGAGACACCCAAAACGCAAGGCGCAGCCAAGAAGACTAAAGAATCAACGTCATCCAGCTAACAGGACACTTGACGCATAACCTAAAGCATGCATCCGCTCGATCAGTTCCGCGCGTTCAAGCTGCTACATGACGGCGGCATGAGCGAAGAGGATATCGCCGCGCGGCACTTCGTCTCGCCGGCGATCGTCAAGCAGCGCCTTCGTCTGGCGTCAGTCTCGCCGAAGTTGCACGACGTCTATGCTGACGATGGTATGACACTCGAACAGTTGATGGCATTCTCGGTCACGTCCGACCAGGCGCGTCAGGAGCAGGTCTGGGACAACATCAGCAGATCCGGCAATGACGAGCCATATCAGATCCGGAGGATGCTGACGGAGAACACCGTGCGCGCTTCCGACCGTCGCGCCCAGTTCATCGGACTGGATGCCTACGAGCAGGCCGGCGGCGCCGTGATGCGGGATCTGTTCGCGCACGACGATGGCGGATGGTTGCAGGATGTGCCGTTGCTTGATCGTCTCGTTACCGAAAAACTCAAAGTCGAGGCCGAAACGATCGCCAAGGAGGGCTGGAAATGGATCTCAGTCGCCGTGGACTTTCCCTACGGCCATGCTAGCGGCATGCGTGAGCTAGAGGGCAAACCTGTCGATCTCTCACCTGAGGAGCAGGCCACCATCGACGCCCTCAACGCCGAGCAGGCGAAGCTTGAATCCGACTACCAGGATGCCGACGAATTGCCCGAGGAGGTCGATCAGCGTCTCGGCGAAATCGAGCAGGCTTTGATGGCATTCGAAGACCGGCCGGTGCTCTACGATCCGACAGAGATCGCCCGAGCTGGTGTCTTCATCAGCATCGATTCCGAGGGACGCCTTTCCGTGGACCGGGGTTACGTCCGGCCAGAGGACGACGTGCCGGCAACTGATGCTGATATCGAGCAGAGCGCCGATCCGTCGTCGACCGGAGGGCAGGAGGCAGGTGCTTGCATTCGGCGAGCGGTGATCGCGGTTGCAGGCAGCGCTGCTGATGCCGACGAAGATGATGAGGATGCGGCCAAGCCTTTGCCGGATCGGCTCATCACAGAGCTGACGGCGCATCGTACGCTGGCGCTGCGGGACGCGCTGGCAGAAAGTCCTGCGATCGCGTTCCAGGCAGTGTTGCACAACTTTGTGCTGACTGCCTTTTACCGGTTCGCATCATCAGGAAGCTGCCTTGAGATCGGGCTTCACACGCCGACCTTTCCCGCCCAAGCCCCTGGCTTAAGGGAAAGCGCGTCCGCGAAGGCCGTCGAGGCGCGGCATGAGTCCTGGAAAGCACGGCTGCCGAAGAGCGAGAAAGATCTGTGGGACGCACTCACAGCCCTCGATGGCGGTGCGCAAGCGTCTCTGTTCGCTCACTGTGCGTCATTTGCGGTCAACGCCCTCTATGAGCCGGCCAACCGCTACAATCAGGGTCGCGTCTCCGCTCACGCCGTCCGCACGCGGCTCGACCAGGCCGACGTGCTGGCCCGCGCGGTGGGCCTCGACATGGTCCAGGCTGGCTGGAGACCCACTGTCGACAATTATCTCGGCCGGGTCACCAAGCCTCGCATTTTGGAGGCGGTGCGGGAGGCAAGGGGCGAGTCTTCCGCGCAGCTGATCGACCACCTGAAGAAGGCCGACATGGCCAAGGAGGCCGAGCGCCTTCTCGAGGATTCGGGCTGGTTGCCGGAGCCGCTACGTCTCGCCGACCCCGCAGCGTCGCCAGCGGAGCAGGAGCGTGAAGCGGGCCCACTGCCCGATTTCCTCGCCGACGAGGAGGAAGGGGAGAACGCCGGCGACGATGATCCGCAACAGCTCGATGCGGCTGAGTGACATCACAGAGCGGGATGGCTCCGGCTGTCCCGCAGTTTTGGGGACCGGTGCAGAGCGCCGGTCCCCTTTTTATTGGCGATGGCTGAGAGGTAGAGGCGGGCCGGGAAGGGTTTTGAGTCGCCGCGGTCTTAAAGGAGAGCGCCGAGCGGTTCAGCCCATTCCTGCTCTCCCGAGAAATCCTCCCATGACCGAATCTCTCGCCGGCGGCGCCGTCGCGCCGCTCTCGATCCGTGCCACCGCAGTTGTCGCCTCGAGTGTCATCAGGGCTGCGCGACAGCTTTTGACCGATCTCGAGCGCAGCCGCCGGATCGATGCCGCTGTCCTGCGCGGCGCCATGGAGGCTGCCTTCGGCGCCTCCGATGCGACCGGGGTCTGGAACTGGAAGACGGCCTACAACGCCTGCGAGGCGGCGACCGTCCTGTTGCTAAGGCGATATGGCGCCGT
>DAIMKE010000588.1:0-4723 GCA_036721875.1 Bradyrhizobium sp.
GCGCAGCACGGCGTGGGCGCGAGTCAGCTCATGGGTGGGAGTGCGAACGTCCATGCCGGCGTCGTGGAGCACAAGGTCATCGAGGTGGACAAGTTCGCCGTCCAGCCACAAACTGGCGCAGGCATCGGTGAAGTGTGTCCGGCTGATTGCGCCGTCGCGGATTGGGCTTTTGGCCAGCCGCTCGTCGAAGCGGGCCACGGCATCCTCGGCGGCGGCGAGCGGCCCGGCGAGCTGGGCCCAGGGCAGCGGATCGGGGATTTTGTAGGTGGGCAGCAAGGTCCTGATAACCTTAATGGGAACCAGCGAAACGGAAGCTAACACGGCTTTCGCTTCCGTCATAGCGATGTCGGTTCCGAACCGTCCAGGATTGAATGCCTCGCAAATCAACGAGCTCTGGCGAACTCAAGCCGGGCTAGCCGCCGGTCGGCGCCAAACCGCCGAGAAGATGCGCTGCTGGTCAGCTCCCTGCCCTCTTCCGGACGCCTTCGGCCGCCGCCCGCGCTCAGATGTCCTCGTCGGTCAGGTCGACTGTCCGCACGGCCGCGCGGTCAAGGCTATCGGGCCGGCTTCCCCGGCGTCGGTTGGGTGGCTTCACCGCGAATCAGCGTTCATTACTTCTGCCACGCTCGGGCTGGCTCCGATAGTAGCGCTTGTCAGGCCGCCTCGATGTCGGTCTGCGGAAAATCGGCGCCCTTGAACATCAACGGTTCGCCAAGATTTCGGGCGCAGGCGTAGGCGAAACAGTCCCCGAAATTGAGCCGTGCCGGGTGTCGGCCCTTGCCGTAGCGGTCGTATGCTTCGAGCGCGATGCGGGCTGTTTCGGGCGCCACGTTCACCGTTTTGATTTCCATCAGCGCGAGATAGCTCTCGACCGCTTCGGCCGCCGCGGCGATCGGCAGATCGAGCACGCAGGCGATGGCAATCGCCGCCTCCCATACGGCCAGCGGCGAGGTCAACCGGGTTGTGCTTTGCTGCACGCGCGCCAGCAACTCGCGCGCCTCGTCTTCGTTTGTCAGCATCGCGGCGAGCGCCGAAGCGTCGATGAACATCAGGAATCCTCGTACAGGCCGTCGCGGAACGCCTTGTCAGCAGGCTTGCCGCTCTGCGGGTTGCCCTTCGCCCTCAAATCGCGACAAAACTGGACGCCCAGGTCGACCAAGGACGGCCTGCCCTGCTCGCGTTCGAGTTCATGGGCGAGCGCCGTATGTACGGCCTCGGTCAGTCCGATTTTCTTTAACGCCGCGACCCTGCGGGCCAGCGCGTCGGTCTCGGGATTCTTGATATGGAAGGCCATCCGGCGCTCCTCTAGCGCGCATCGTGTATCCCTATATAACATTCCGGATACACCCCGTGAAGGCTGGTCGTTCTCGCGAAATCTGATGGAGAAGCTCGTAAATGCGCACGGAGGCTGTAGATTTCTATGGTTAGCATTCTGTGAATGCCATCCTCCGGCCTTCCGGGCGCATTTTCCCATCAAGACCATGCCATCATCTGGACGGGGCTCCGGCCGAAGGACAACCTCGTCCAGGCTCCTGAATTCATCAGCGCGCGGATCGACAAGGGCTGGAAGGCGCGCGTCGGCGGCTGGACGGCACAGATTGTTGTCAGCTGACAACATCCATTTACTTGGTAGGCCCAGGCTCTTGTTGTCAGCTGACAACAGTCTGTGCGGCGTCCCCTATGGGATTACTTCCCCTGCGATCGAAACGCCTCGTCCAGGAAGCGATTCGCTGCGGCGCGCTCGCCTCGAACTCGAAGGTTCGCGATGGTATCTGGGGCATCTGGTCGCCAGGCGTCGAGATTGGATCCGGCCCCAGGGCGAGGTCGAACCGCTCACGACCGTGCCGGTTAAGGTGCTAGCCTGACTGCGCATTGGCTTCCCTTGCCGAAACAGATCGCATGTGCAGCCGATGAGGAGGCGTCCCGAGCTAGGTGGTAGGCGGTCTTGCGGCTGGTGGCCCGGGAACAGCGAGCGCGATTGACCCGGAATGCACTCGGTCGATTACTCTACGCTTGTTCGTTCGAATTGGCGGAGACGTGCTACCGTGCGGGCTTGCTTGTTCCCCTGGCGAGCGGCGGCCCAGCGAAGTGCCGCAGTGGGCGCCTCGGTCCACACTGCGAACGCCCGGCGCGCTGCTGGACCTAGCGAACCAACACCACAAAACCCCTTCGCTCGCCACCGGCTCCGGCGCTTCAACAAGACGGGGAGGGCGCTTTTCGAGGAGCCGCCGCTCCTGGGTATCGGGTGCGAGACCACCTCCATCTTAAGAGGGAAGCGATCCTCCTGGGCAACGGCTTGCTGGGAAACGGGGAGTAGAGATCCGCGCGCGCGGCATGGATTAACTGCTCGTCAAGCACCGGTGCACGCTGACTCGACCCCAGAAGCGAGGGGTGACGCGCATGGAAAGAGACCCCGGCGCATCCGCGCGATAGCAACACTGATCGGAGCAGCGGCTGGCATCGTACCGAATGACGCCTGGGGACACAGCCTCGCCGAATCGCGCTATAGTAGAAATTCGCTCCGCTGGCTGGGGCCATTGTTGTCAGCTGACAACAAAACAGGGCGACGCGGCCAAAAAGCCGCTGCTCGCCGTTACGCACGCCATCGAGCGTTAAGAACTCGTTAACCCTTTATTTCTTGCTCAAATCATAGAATCGTGGCCATCTCTCAAGACGGAGATTAAGCGTCTGACGCGCAGAAACCGTCTTGAGAAGGCAAATGGCGATCTTAGCGGAAGATTCGGTGACGATGAGCGAGACTGCGTCTGCGCGGATCTCTCGGCATGCCGGCATTCTTTCCGGTCAGCTGCGATCGCTCGCGACGACGCTTTTCCCGCCTTCAGCGAGCAAATCGCTCCGGTCGTTCACCTCAGGGGAGGTTGCGCGAATTGCAGGCGTATCCGACGGGTACCTTCGACAACTTTCTCTCGACGGACTTGGACCGACCCCGACGACGGGAATCGGTGGCCGCCGATCTTATACTCTGGCTCAGATCCATGAGTTGCGCGGGTATCTGGCCACAGCGCGTCCGCGGGAAGCATTGGAATTTCTCCCGCGCCGGCGCCCAGGCGACAAGCTCCAGATCATCACCGTCGCGAACTTCAAAGGTGGCTCCGCCAAGACGACGACAGCGCTGTATCTGTCGCAATACCTCGCCCTTGCCGGCTTTCGGGTCCTGGCGATCGATCTCGATCCGCAAGCTTCGCTGTCAGCAATGTTCGGGTACCAACCCGAGTTTGACATTGGGGCGAATGAAACGCTGTACGGTGCCATCCGATATGACGAACACCGCCGGCCCCTGCGCGAGATCATCCGGCCGACCTATTTTGACGGGATAGGTCTCGTTCCAGGCAATCTCGAGCTTATGGAGTTCGAGCACACTACGCCTCGAGCAATGGTCGAGCGGCGTGAACGCGGACACGACCTATTCTTTCGCCGCGTCGCCAGCGCCATCGACCAAGTTGCAGACGACTACGACGTCGTCGTCATCGACTGCCCACCCCAGCTTGGTTACTTGACCATGGGCGCGCTGAACGCGGCGACCGCGATGCTCGTCACCATCCATCCTCAGATGGTCGATGTCGCATCCATGAGCCAATTTCTCCTCATGACGTCGGACCTCATGTCCGTCATCGAGGAAGCGGGTGGGCGCCTCGATCACGATTTCATCCGGTATGTCATCACGCGTCACGATCCTAATGACGTGCCCGAAGCTCAAATCGTGGCCCTCCTTCGCACCCTTTTCGGATCGGATGTGCTCCAGGCCACAGTGTGGAAATCGACCGCGATCGCCAATGCAGGTCTCACCAAGCAATCACTGTACGAACTGGAGCGTGGCGCCGTAGGGCGGGGCGCCTACGACCGGGCATTGGAATCGGTCGACGCGGTCAATGCCGAAATCGCGCAACTTCTTAAGAAGGTGTGGGGTCGATGAGCAAACGTACAGATACCATCAGGGGTCTTTTCACCGCCCCGCAATCACCTGCGTTGTCAGCTGACAACATGCCCGGTGCCTTGCCGCGGGTCTCGTCGGGCTCGGTCCGCTCGTTGAAAGACACCTTTTCTGGAGTCGAGAAAGAGAACGAGGAGCTTCGCGAAAGGATTGCCTCCGGAGCGATGATCCTTGAAATCGACCCCTCGCTTATCGATCCGTCGCCGCTAGCCGACCGGTTTCGCGACCAGGATGATAGTTCGTTCGAGGCGCTCAAGCAGTCGATCGCACAGCGTGGTCAAGAGGTGCCCATTCTCGTTCGGGAGCATCCTGAAGCGAAAGGGCGCTACCAGAGTGCATATGGTCACCGCCGCGTCCGCGCTACGCGCGAACTAGGCATCTCGGTCAAAGCGATCCTGCGAGCGCTGTCAGATGAAGCGCTCGTCGTGGCGCAAGGGCTCGAGAACGCACCACGCGAAGATCTGAGTTTCATTGAGCGCGCCACCTTCGCGATGCATATCGAAGATGCCGGGCATAGCCGGTCAATCGTGCAAGATGCGTTGTCGATCGATCGAGCGGAGGCCTCGAAACTTCTTGCCGTGGCCCGGTCAGTTCCAACCGATGTTGTTCAAGCAATCGGGAAGGCTCCGAAAGTTGGCCGCGGCCGCTGGCAGTCATTCGCCGACCTGGTTAAGGATGCCGCCGCGCTCAAACGTGTCAGAGCGGCGATCGCTGAACCGAAATTTGCAGAACGAGAAACCGACGCCCGGTTTCTTGCAGCATATACAGCGG
>DAIMKE010000589.1:0-4723 GCA_036721875.1 Bradyrhizobium sp.
CATCAAGGGAGAGCACGGCCAGCTGATGGCTTCGACCGCGGAAGCCAAGGGAAAGGTTTCCGAAATCCAGTTGCAGATCATCCAAGTCGACCAAGATCTTAGAAGTGAGGCTGCAAAGGAGCTTCGTGAAACGGAAGGCAAGATCGGAGAACTCGTTGAGAAACGCGTTGCAGCTCAGGATCAGCTAAATCGAATAGACATTCGATCGCCGCAAAGCGGCATTGTTCATCAGCTCTCGGTGCACACGATCGGAGGAGTTATCAGCCCAGGCGAGCAGCTGATGCTCATCGTGCCTCAAGCCGATGTTCTTGTAGTCGAGGCGAGAATTGCGCCAAAGGACATTGACGAGATCAGACTGCGACAGCCAGCGATCCTCCGCTTCACGGCCTTTAATCAGCGCACGACGCCCGAAGTCGGGGGCACTGTGACGCTGGTGGGCGCCGATGAAATCAATGATGAGAAGAGCGGCAAGTCGTACTTCAAGGTTCAAATCACACCGTCGCCAGAAGATTTGGACCGACTGAAACACGAGAAGCTCGTGCCCGGAATGCCCGTTGAAGCCTTCGTCCAAACGGCTTCCAGGACAGCCCTTTCGTATTTCGCAAAACCTATCAGCGATCAGCTTACTCGCGCCTTTCGCGAGCAATAAGCGCGAGGGTCGGATTGACGCGCTTCTTACAGAAAGACATCTTCGCTCTGCCCGAGGCACAACCGCTGCCTTGGACATCAGGCGCAGAGATTTCAATCGCCTTTCGGGTAGTCCTTGGTGACGGAGCGATCCCAGCCAGGGTAATGTTCACGGGTTCGCTTGCCAAGCGGCGGACTGAGAATGGTCAATCCGAGACCTGAGACCACGCTGCTCCAGGAACGCCGCTACCGTTGCCGCTCGACGCCCACGACGCTTGCAATGAGCCACACGCCGAAGATGACGACCACTAGCTGCAGCATCCGCGTCACGTCAGCGGTCGCGACAATTGCAACTGAGAGCGTCAGTGCTGGTCATTGTTGGCCATCGCATTCCTCATCCCGAAGGCGAGCCATATGAACATCAGAAACACGCCGATGCGGCATGCAGGAAGCGGGATTTCGGGGCAAAGAGATGCCTCGTGTTGAATCAGTCCAGAACGCGCTCCAGCTCGAGAGCCCATCCGATTGATCGTCTGCCCCCCATCGACTGCATCACCTCGAAAGAACGTGCGAATGAGGGGCTTTCCGCGGCAGCGGGTCAGTACAAGAACTGGCATCGCGGCGACTTCTTCCAGTCTGAGCGGGATGATCATGAGCCTGCAAGCGCCGCAACGAGTGCAGACCTGCTCCAAGACCGATCACGATAGGGTGGATGATGACGAACTGATGCTGATCTGATGGCCCCCTAGGGAATGACGAGGATGCCGAAGAAGATCACCGTCCAGGGCATCGTCTGCGCACAGTTATGGGGCCCATCGTCGCCATCAAAATATCAAGTATCTAGCAATAGCGCCAAGAGTGGACCGGAAGGGCTTGCGAGCACAACTCCGAAGGTTCCGCGGTTCCTTGAATGCCAAAAGCCGCCAGTTAGTGTGGCCAGGCGGTCACATTCAGACAGAATATCTTTGCCGAGGCGCCGCTCTTACGCTTCTTGCTGCATGTTATTGAGACTGCAGCTCCCCGTGCGGGTACTCTCGATCGCCTCTGCCGAACTTCGGCGCCGAACCGTGTAGGAGATTGGACATTGAACGAGCTCAGCCGCCGCCAATTGCTCCGTCTCGCCTCCCTGTCCGGTGCTGCTGGCTTGGCCTCGTCAGCACTCCCGAGCTGGGCGCAAAGCAGCCCTTTACATCCACCAAGCCGGCTTTCGGAAGTTTCCGGGAGTAACATTGAGCTGACGCTCGACAGAGCGGTTTGGCCGGTCGATGGAAAGGCAGGCTCGGCGATAACAATCAACGGCACGGTTCCAGGTCCGATACTGCACCTGAAAGAGGGACAAAGGGTACGGATAGCTGTCACGAACCGTATGGACGAGACCGCCTCCATACATTGGCACGGCATGCTGGTCCCGTTTCGCATGGACGGCGTGCCCGGCGTGACATTTCCGGGGATCCCTGCGCGCAGCACGTTCGTCTACGAGTTTCCTGTCATTCAAAACGGAACGTATTGGTACCACAGCCACTCTGGCTTTCAGGAGCAGGTCGGGCTGTACGGGCCCATTATCATCGATCCAAAAGGCGCTGATCCTGTTCGCTATGATCGGGAGTATGTGGTGATGCTCTCGGACTTCAGTTTCCTGTCTCCGGAGCTGATCATCCAACGATTGAAGCAGGAAGGCGGCGTGTTTAACTATCAACGGCAAACTGTCGCCAGTCTGCTCGCCGGCCGCGACCAAACACTGGCCGAGAGGCTGCAGTGGGCCAAGATGCTGATGGACCCGACCGATATTTCCGATGTCACAGGTGCGGTATATACATTCCTGATCAACGGGCATGGACCGGAAGATAACTGGACGGGTCTGTTCAAGCCAGGCGAGCGCATCCGCTTAAGATTCATCAACGCGGGCGCGCAGATGGTGTTCAACGTGCGGATACCCGGTCTGCATATGACTGTCGTTGCCGCGGACGGACAGATGGTGCGGCCGGTCCAGGTGGATGAATTCCAAATCGGCAACGCCGAAACCTATGATGTCATCGTTCAGCCTCGGGAAGATAAAGCCTATACGATCGTGTCCGAAGCCGTCGACCGTTCCGGCATGGGGCGAGCTACGCTCGCTCCACGGATGGGAATGATGGCGCCGGTGCCGCCACTCCGCGAGCGGCCGCTGGCGACGATGAAAGACATGGGCATGGACATGTCCGCCATGAAGATGAGCGACATGAAGCCATCGGCAGCATCCAACAACGGAATGTCGGGTATGTCGAGCATGCCTGGTGGCGCCCAGATTTCCGGTCGAGCTCGAAAAGGGATGCAGCAGTCAGCCGGCATGCAAGGAATGCCCGGGATGTCCGGCAAGCCGGGCATGAGTTCGATGTCATCATCCACGCCGCCCGGAATGGCTCCTCCCAAGCCGCGCGGTTCTGACGTGATGAGCGGACCGGAAATGGACATGCGTGATCCAAAAAATGCTCCGGGCGTAAAGATGGGACCGGGTGTCCAGACGATCGCGCCCATGCCGCAGGATCGAACAGGCGATCCGGGGATGGGGCTTGAAAGCGTAGGGCATCGAGTGCTGACATACAGAGATTTGATCGCCTTGGAGCGCAATCCCGACGCTCGCACCCCCACCCGTGCCCTTGACATTCATCTCACGGGCAACATGGAAAGGTTCATGTGGGGCTTTGATGGAGAGAAATTCAGCGAAACCACAAAGCCCTACACGTTCAGAAAACGCGAGCGTGTGCGTGTGACGCTGATCAACGACTCCATGATGCTCCATCCCATCCACCTGCATGGCCATTTTTTCGAGGTGGTGAATGGAGCTCCCGAAAGCCACAAACCACGTAAGCATACGGTCAACGTCTTGCCCGGTGGAAAGGTGAGCTTCGACATCACTGCCGAACCCGGAGACTGGGCCTTTCATTGTCACATGCTCTACCACATGCACGCCGGCATGTTTCAGGTGTTCAGTGTGCGGCCACTCTCAGGTGACAACGCATGAACAGGTCTGTGCTGATCCTAGCGGCAGCCGGCATCGGGACTTGCAGCGTTCCGGCGGCAGCTCAAATGAGTGGGAATATGCCTGGCATGAACATGCCGGCGAGCCAGCCGAATGCGGCTAAGCCGCAGAAAAAGCCTGGGGATCGAAGGGCACCGGCAGCTGCAAAGAAGTCGCCGGCTTCGCAATCCGCTCAGGATATGTCGATGCCGGGCATGCAAATGCCAGGAATGAAGCCGGCAGGAGGAAAAACCGCTCCCGCCGCGGCCCCCATTCCATACTCACCGCCTCCTCCGCCTCCGGCATATCACGCTGCCGACTATTATTACGATCCAGCGCAGATGGCCGAGGCGCGCCGCGAACTTCGCCAAGAGCAAGGCGGAGGGATCTATTCGAAGGTATTTTTCAATATAGCTGAATTCCAATTGGGCCAGCCGGGCGGCTACCGCTGGGACGGGCAGGCTTGGCTCGGCGGCGACATCAACCGGTTCGTTGTCAAGAGCCAGGGCGATGGGAGCCGTCGCGAGGGTCTCGACAGCGCTGAAGTCCAGTTGCTCTATTCGCGAGCCGTGGCTCCCTATACAGACCTCCAGGCAGGTATTCGCTACGACTTCAAGCCGGATCCGACGCGGGCCTATCTCACGTTCGGCGTGCAGCAACTGTTTCCCTATTGGTTCGAGTTCGACGGAGCTCTCTTTGTTTCGAACAGAGGAGAACTGCTCGGCCGGCTCGAAGGCTCTTACGATCTGCTCTTAACTCAGCAGTTGGTCCTGCAACCCCGCGCCGAACTGAATTTCGCTGCTCAGAATTCGCAGGACATTGGAGTTGGAGCCGGCCTCTCCAACTCCGAGTTGGGACTGCGCCTGCGATATGAATTCCGCCGGGAATTTGCTCCCTATATTGGCATTTCGTACGATCAGAAACTAGGGAATACGGCTGAGTACGCAAAGGCTTCGGGCAAGGACAGCGGCTCAACGAAGTTCGTTGTGGGGCTTCGCTCCTGGTTTTAGTCGCAGCCGAGCGCATCGTCCCCTTTCGGCTTCGAAGCCGTGATGATCTTGGCTGTTTCGCCTCAGAGCGGCTCGCGGACGACAAGAT
>DAIMKE010000590.1:0-4719 GCA_036721875.1 Bradyrhizobium sp.
CAACTGATCAGGCGTCAGAGCTTGCGCTGGTGTCGGCTCGGGGCTGACACCAACCTTTTCCGCACTCACTTTCGGCGTCGCGGCGATCGAGGGATCGTCTGCAATCGACGCCTGCGCATCCAGCAAATTGTATTGGTTGGCGGGAACGACACCCAGCTCCGGGCGGGGAGCGGCGTTAGAACTCCGGGATGTCGGCCAGTGCAATTCGGATTTCGCAAGCATCGGCTTGCCTTCATACCAGCACTTTCGGCCGTCGATCAGACGATAGGACCAATACGTCCGCGCATTCGGCGGCCGCTCGGCGCTGCATTGCTTTGCCTGCGCAGGCGTCGCCGAAAAGATGAAAGCGACGGCCAGACAGCCCGCAATGTCAGCGCCCAGAATAATCAACCGGAATCTGTTCATCGGACGCTCACGCAATCAATGGAACAAAAAAGTCATCATTTCAGAAACTTAGGCCGCCAATTGGGCCGTAATTTTGGCGGTTTTCCACAGGTTACGCACAGCAGATAGTCCGGCTGCGGGAGGCTCTGACCGGGTAACACGAGTAAACAGGCGTCCATGAATGGAAATCTCGCACCTTTCGGCCGCGCCCGCATGTGGGACGGTATGGGAGTGTGGCTTCGTCGCTTCTGGCACGAAATCGATTTTGCAACGCAAGGCAGGGGAACACACGGTTGCGCTCCGCTGGCCATGTCCGCAGACCGCGCGGATTGGTCATCTCATTGGCCGACTACATCGCGAATCTTGCACCCGAGCACGGTACCCGTCAGCGCGGAGCCAACCGCGTTGGCCGCGACGATGATCCAGTCTCCTCGAAGCAGGCCGTACGCAATCCATAACAACAGACCGGTTGTCAGCGCCGCGAGCATTCCGAGGGAAAGATCCTCCGTGGAACCACGGGGCCACGCCTTTTGGACCTGAGGAAGATAGGACAGCGAAGCCAGGCAGGCCGCTGTTCCGCCGAGGTAGGGCGCAATATCACTCAACATCGCTGCAGCCGGAGGGTGAAGGGATGGAACAACGAGTTAACAGGGCTATCGTTCCTCCTCAGTTTGCGAGAGGAGTCTTCGAACGCGTCATGGCAAATCGCAATGCAATGCCGAAATCAGGACGGATCGATTGGCGAGATTTGAAGCCCCGCATCTTGAAGCGCTGCCAGGATGCGCTTCGCAACGATCTTGGCTTCCTCAGGATCGAGCCTGTGATCCGGGTGGTCGCCGAAGCTCTCGAGCAGAGCAGTCGCTATGATCGCGTTGGTTTGATGCTCGTCAAACATGCTTGACCTCCGTTGAGGGCGACACACCGTTCGCAGAGCCGAGAGGACCCGCGCAACATCACAGCGCACGGTTTACAGCACCGATACGAACAGCCGTATCGCAAGGTACGTTCCGATCGCGACGACAAATGTCATGCCGATTGCAACGGCCGTGTTTCGAACGACATGTCCCCAATCCATCAACTCTGCCCGGATCTGCGCAAGAAAGAAAAATTCACGTGCTCAAATCGACTGGCGACGGACGCTCCCTGATTTCGGCTCGCGAGTCGCTCTGCGCCGGATCGCAACGCGATCAAGGTGTGATCGTTCCCGCCGTAGGAACCTTCCCAACCGAGTTCGGTTGGCAACCGTCTGGGGCCGCAGAGCCAAAAAAGGAGCGGACCGATGGAAATCGTATTCTTTATTGGGGCGTTCGTGCTGCTGGCGGCGCTTATTTTTGGCGTTCTTCAGTACCGCTATCGGAACCGCGCGGCCGTCCGGGCGGGCGGGGAGATTGTGAAAGAACGCTACAGGAGGGATGAAAGCTAGTTTACGAAATCGCCGAGCGGCCCATTAAGTTAAGAAAGCGCTACCGGCTGGTCGCCTGCCCCCCCGTGTCGGGTAGCAGGTCATTTATCGTGAGTAGCCTCCTTGCTGGCGCAGACGCTCGGTGTGTCGCACAATTCGGGAATGGCAAACGGCATTTGGACGATAGAGTGTTTCAGCTGTCCCAGTTGCGGGCTGCCCTACACCGCGACAAAGGAGCGCCACCCATACAGGCACACGGGCAGCTTCAAGTGCGAGGTCTGTGCGACCAAGGTCCATGCATGGTCAGGCTACTTTGATTTTTTCGACTGGAAGGTTGATCAGGTAAAGTCACCCGTCTTCGGAAAACGATGGGAGTGATCGCAGCAGTCGACCCAGGTTGTCATGCGCTTCAACCCCAAACCTCGTTCCACCAGCGCCAGGTCGTTGCCATGGCCAGCAAGCCAAGACGGCGAGTTGCCCACGCGATCGCTTCCTCTCCCGGGACTGCTTGCCCGTTTTGCCTGCACCAATGGATGCCGACAGCACAAAACAAGGCTTTTCCACTGAGCGACGGTGTCTGCGTCCGGAACAAGTTGCTGATAAGCCACACGACTCGATGAGAATCCGATGCGCGGCATCATTGTCATGGCCATGCTGACTCCTCGGCCTTAATGGTTTTTGCAGCAGCGAAGTTGGCGCGAAGCGCCGCAGCGACTAGAGCGTTCAGTAACTTGCCGCGTGATTGGCGATTAGTCGGTGCAACACCCGAAGGAGTCGAACCGCGACATGAGTTTGGACGGTCAAAAAGCGAAATCCGATCGTTTCCTGGAGGCGTCGGACATCGCCTCGGCGCCTTCCGGTGCACGTGAAAGCGGGAATCTTCCATTGCAATTCAACACCAAGGAATTTGTCGTCTATCCGGCGCACGGCGCGGGACAGATACTCTCGATCGAACAGCAGACCGTCGCCGGAGCGAGCCTGGAATTCTTCGTGATCTACTTCACGAAAAGCAAGTTGACCGTTCGCGTTCCCATCCGAAAAGCCGCGAACGTCGGGATGCGCAAGCTGTCGGATCTTTCTTTGGTTAAGGAAGCGAAGCGGGTTCTGAGCGGCACCCCCCGCAAGGGCCGCGGCAACTGGTCCCGGCTTGCGCAGGAATACGAAGGCAAGATCAACTCCGGAGATATCGTCGCGGTCGCCGAGGTTGCTCGCGATCTGTTCCGAACGGGCGAAGCCGAACAGAGTTTCAGCGAACGACAGTTCTACGTGTCGGCGCTCGACCGCCTCTGCGGAGAAGTCGCACTGGTGGACGGAGTCTCCGAGGAACAAACCATCAAGGAGCTCGAAGGCCTGTTGAAGGGCGGCACGCTCAAGCGCAGCGCCTGACCCGGAGTCGAACTGTCGCTGGTCGTCGGGCGGGAATTGCAGCTCCGAGAGAGTGCACCCGCCTGGCTGTCAGTCCCGCGATGTCAACTCTTGGATGTTTCGCAGTAGAGCCCGACTGCTTCGACTTGCTGCGGCGAGGATTCTTCTGCGTTGGGGTCGCCCGGCGCCGTCGCCCAGCCGAGTTCGACGAGCGTCACGATACGCCGGCCGGCGCCGTCGATCTGGCAAACGGTGAGGCCCTGTTCTTCGATGTAGGTCAGCAGGCGCCGCGCACGGCGCAATGAATGTGAGCCGTAGGCGCGCGCAATCGCTGCATCGCCGGGGCAGGGCCAGCCTTCCTTTGCGGCGCGGGCGATCATCATGAAGACGCCCTGTATGTCCTCCGGCAGAAGCGAGGCGCGGATCGAGACATCCCGCCAGCCACCATCCTCGACCATATCGGAGCCGAGCCCGGCGCGGGCGCGCGTCAGCAAGCGACGGAAGTCACTGAGGTCCGGCACGGCCGCGCCGAGGCCTTCTATCCGGCAGCGAACCACGAACTCCTGATAGAGAACGCCGACGGCGCGGAATCCCGCGTCGGGTTCATCCATGACGGCGCGCAGAATGCGGTCCACTCGCGCGCGCCGCTCCGCCAGTTCCTCGGCGCTGAGTGGCGGCTCCGCAGGTTCAGGAGATATCTCCAGCGCTGTGGTCTTGGCCGCCATCAACTGGCCGAGAAGGTTTGGCGGCGGCGACCGGCGCTGGGGTCGATTATTCTCGGGCGGCGGTGCTGCGAGGATGATCGCACGTGCGTCGTCGATCGCTTCCGGCAGAGGCAGTAGACGTGGAGTAGCGTTACGCGGGGCGGTCTCCGTTGGACCAATGCGCAACTCCAGCGGCCGGCGGGAGAGGGCCGGGCCCAGTGCCATGAATTGCCCGCGCTCCAGATCCCGGAAAGCCTCGGCCTGGCGCCGCTCCATGCCCAGAAGGTCGGCCGCGCGCGCCATGTCGATATCGAGGAAGGTCCGACCCATGAGGAAATTGGAAGCCTCAGCGGCGACGTTCTTGGCGAGCTTCGCCAATCGCTGCGTGGCGATGACCCCCGCCAAGCCGCGCTTGCGGCCACGGCACATCAAATTCGTCATGGCCCCGAGCGAGAGCTTGCGAGCCTCGTCAGACACGTCGCCGGCCACCGCCGGCGCGAAGAGCTGCGCCTCATCCACCACCACCAGCATCGGGTACCAGTGATCGCGCGCGACATCGAAAAGTCCGCTGAGGAAGGCGGCTGCGCGCCGCATCTGGTTCTCGGCGTCGAGTCCTTCGAGATTGAGCACCGTGGAGACGCGATGGCTGCGCGCGCGTTCGCCGGCGACCTGCAGTCCCCGCTCGGTATGTTCCTCGGCATCGATCAGGAGGTGTCCGAACCGGTCGGCAAGCGCGACGAAGTCGCCTTCCGGGTCGATGATGGTCTGTTGCACCCAGGCGGCGCTCTGTTCCAGCAAACGCCGCAACAGATGGGATTTGCCGGAGCCCGAATTGCCCTGCACCAGCAGGCGGGTCGCCAACAG
>DAIMKE010000591.1:0-4717 GCA_036721875.1 Bradyrhizobium sp.
AAAAGTGGAGGCCGGGGTGCATTTTGCCCAGACCTATATCCTCGGGCGGCTTCGCCGGCAGACCTTCTTCTCGCTGGCCGAGGCGAACGCGGCAATCGCCGCCGCGCTGGAGCGCATCAACGCGCACGTCATGCGTCGGCTCAGCGTCAGCCGCCGACATTTGTTCGAGACCGTCGAGATGCCTGTCCTGGCGCCGCTGCCGGATGCTGACTACCAGTTCGCGGAATGGCGCGTGGCCCGCGTCTCTCTCGATTTCACGTTGAGATCGACGGCTTCTTCTACTCGGTTCCGCACGGCCTGATCCGGGAGCAGGTCGACGTTCGCGCCACCACCCGGACCATCGAACTGTTCCACCGGGGTATGCGTGTCGCCGCCCACCAACGGCGCTACGGCGGCCGCCGGCACGGCACTGATCCCGATCACATGCCCAGTGCGCATCGGCGTTACGCCGAATGGACCCCCGAACGGTTCCGACGTTGGGGGCGATCGATCGGGCCCAACACCGAGGGGCTCGTCCTCGCCATCCTGGCCAATCGGCCTCATCCCGAACAGGGATTCCGGACCTGTCTCGGCGTGCTTCGGCTGTTCAAGGATATTGATCCTGAACGCGCCGAGCTGATCGCGGCCCGCGCGCTCGCGGTCAGCGCACTGACCTACAAGAGCATCGCCTCCATCATCGCCAACAAGCTCGAACGCGGCTCTCGCGATAACGAGGACGCGGTCGTCGAACATCCCAATCTACGCGGCCCCGGTTACTTCCACTGAAAGGAAAATCCAGCATGCTTACCCATCCCACCCTCGACCTACTGCATAGCCTCGGTCTCCACGGTATGGCCAAAGGCTTCAAGGACCTCGATGCCCAGTCCGAAGCGCGCAGCCTCGAACACGCCGAATGGCTGGCGTTGCTCCTGGAACACGAGAAAACGCTGCGCCAGCAAAAGCGGTTCGAAAGCAGAGCTCGAGCCGCCAAGCTGCGTCATGCCGCCTGCGTCGAGGATGTCGACTACCGCGCCATCCGCGGCCTCGACCGCGCGCTCTTTCTAAAGCTCGCCGCCGGCGACTGGATCCGGGCGAGGCATAATCTCCTCGTTACCGGGCCGTGCGGCGTCGGCAAGAGCTGGCTTGCTTGCGCCCTCGGCAACAAGGCTTGCCGAGACGACTTCTCAGTTGCCTACCATCGTGTGCCGCGTCTCTTCGCCGCCCTCGCACTCGGCCGCGCCGATAGACGCTATACCAGGATGCTGCGGGCGATCGCACGACTTGATCTGCTGATCCTGGACTTATGTGGAGCGCGCAATGATGTGGAGTTGAGGGTCGACGATCGGCGCCGGTCCGGTTTTTGACAGCCGCCAACTCCACATAATTTACCTGTAGGTCATAGCCTCTTCAGCCAATCAACGATGTTGATCGCCGCAGAAGAGACGTGCCCGGCACGAGGCGGTGCGAGGATCTCAGGGAACACCTGCATAAGCGCCTGGCGTTTGAGATCGATGTCCGCCCTTGCATAGGTCATGGTTGTGTTCAGCGACGAATGTCCGAGCCATTGACTGATGGTCGCAAAGTCGACTCCCGCCTTCAGGAGAAAGATGGCGGTCGTATGCCGCAAGGAATGCGGATGGATCCGCTTCTCCTGCAGCGTGCGAGTTGCCCTGGCTCCGGCTACAATGTGCTTCTTGAGCAGGTAACGAACGCCAAAGCGGGTCAACTTGTTGCCCTGGCGGTTTACGAACAGCGGAGAGTCGCTACCTCCTGAATGAGCGACGTTGTTCGAGAGTTCTTGCAGAAGTTGTGCGGTTTGCGGCCAAATTGGACATAATCGCGTTTTGCCGCCCTTGCCGTGCAGCCGGACTTGATGAGGAGGATCGGTGCGAATGTCGCACGGCCGCAGATCGAGTATCTCCTGAACGCGGGCCCCCGTGTTGAGCATCAGTGCAAACAAGGCATAGTCGCGCTTACCCCCTGGCGTTGAGCGATCGATCGATTTGAGCAACGCTTCGACTTCCTGCGGCTCAAGGTATTCGATCGGCTTGGTACGCGCGCCGCGTTTGAACGGTACGCCTAGCACGCGCTGCAGCTCGGCTAGATAGGCGGGCTGTTCGGTTGCAAGAAAGCGAGCAAATGTATGCAGCGCCGCCAGCCGCGCATTGCGGGTGGCGACGCCATTGTGACGCTCGGCCTCCAGAAAGGCCAGGAAGTCCTGGACCTGCCTGGCGGTGAAATCGACAAGGTCGAGATCCTCGATAGCCTTGGCTGTTTGCGACGAAGTAAAACGCAAGAACAGCACGATGGCATCCCGGTAGTTGCGTATGGTGTGTCGGCTGGTACCCCGGAGCGTCGGCAGGTACTCGCGGAAGAACCGCTCGATGCCCTTGCCGAGTTCGTTAGGTCTTTGGGATCTCATGCGGCACCTCCAGTGATAAGGTGGCCGAAGTGCCTCTCGAGCCGATCGCTGGCTGCAGCCGCGAGTTGCGGAATCCAGCGCAGGTAATAGGCAGTCGAAACAATTGAGACGTGCCCCATGTACATCGCAAGCTTTGGCAGATTGGATTGGACATCCGCACCTTGCTGGTACCATCGCAACAGCGACCCGACCGCGAAGCTGTGACGAAAATCGTGCACCCGCGGGGTTCGTCCGTCGGTGCCGCAAATGTTGGCTGCTCGGAATAGCGCTTGGATTCCTTGCCGCAGGCCGGTACCCGTGTAGCCGCGCAGGCGCCCCTTGCTGTTGCAAAGCAAGGGTGAATCCGCTGAACGGCTCAGCGGTGGCCGAAGCCGCTTCCTGAGGTACAACCTCAGCTCCCGAGCGGCGTCTGGCGACAACGGGACGATCCGCGACTTGTGGAACTTCGATGCCCGAATGTGCAAAGTGCCGTGGCGGGGATCCACGTCGGCCAATGTGAGGTGCAGCAGTTCGCCCCGACGGAGCCCTGCCGTGTAGAGCAGGACCACGGCAAGTCGCATCACGGCTGGCCGAAGCGGCGAGGTCGAAGTCGGGGCCAAACGATCGGCCGCGGCCAACATCCTGGCGACTTCGGCCGCCCCAAAGATGACCGGCGATGCGTACGGCCTGCGATGTGGGAGACGGTTGATATCCGGAACGAAGCAAGTTGGCTCGGTACGCCGTCGATAGAGGCAAAAGTTGCGCACGATGCGCTGGCGATTGCGTCGCGTGTTTGCAGAGAGATGACCTTGCGCCGTGCACCATGCCTCGAAGAGCGCTTGATCGAGGTCGGTAGAGCTGGTCTTCTCAAGAAACCGACGCAGAGCGTCGAATACGCGCTCCTCATGAACATAGGCGCGCCCGAGTGAACGTTGCCTCCGCAAATATCCGTCCACCAAATGGTCGAACGCGCTGCCGGGTAATGTCGCACTCATCTCGCGTCCTCCTCGATGCCGATGGTCGCCGTCGGCAGGGAAAGCGCGACCTCTCGCAGGGCTTCGGTCTGCAGCCGGAGATAGACACAGGTGCTCTCTAGAGTACGATGACCCATCAGATCACCGATCACCTTCACGCCGACGCCGCGGTCTAGCAGACGCATCGCAAATGAATGGCGCAGGCAGTATGAGGATGTACCCTGCAGTGGCAGCCCGCTCTGACCCGCGCGCTTCTGGTAGAGATCGCCGATGGCGTAGTGCGTGAGGGGGCCGACCGGGGTGCTGGCGCGGAGGAACAGTTCAGGGTACTTCCCGCCAGGCCGGCCGCGGCGCAGATAGTGTCTGAGAATCCGCAGCGTTTGGTCGGCCAGAGGAAGGATCAGATCCGATCTGGTTTTGCACTGCTTGACGTGGAGCGACTTGTTCTCCCAATCGATGGAGCCAAGCGTCAATGTGATGATCTCTGAGGGACGCAGGCCGTAGTGCGCCATCAAATGGAGGATCGTATAGTCTCGCCAGCCAAGTCGGTTCGATCGATCGATGGAACGCAGCAGCCGCTGGACGAGCGGCCATGCCAGGGCTCGAGGTGGTAGTTCACCTCGATAGGTGCGCGGCGCGTCAATTACGTCGAGCCGCTCTTGGACCTCGCCTTGGTCGAAGCAAAACCGAAGAAAAGCACGAAGGCGAGCGACAACGTGCTGTAGTGTCTGTCGTTTGATCCGCCGGGCTTCGGTGATTACGAACCGTTCGACTGCAGCGGCTGATAACGCATGCAGCGGGGCGTCAGCTGGCAAAGCGTGCGCGAGCAAGCTCTTCGCCGTTGCGATGTGCTGTTCCAGCGTCGCGCTGGTAAGGCCACGCACCTCCGATAGATGCCGTCTGTAGCGATCAAGAAGCGATGAGAACGGGTCTGGCGCTGGTTCCCTGACGAGCAGTCTTCTCACGGTGAGAAAGCGTACAACGGCGCATCGAGTGCCTTGCAATGACGCGGAAGAAAATGCTTGCGACAAAAACCTCTCTGAAACGCCAGTATCGCAATCAAGCCGCGCCGCGCCCATCCGATCGAGGGCTTCCTTTAGCCCTCGTACGTGGCGGCAGGCTGTGGGTCGGGCGTATCCAGCCGAGATGAGCCAAGCGGCGAAATCTTCCAACAAAGCGCCATTGGGCGATTCCGTGTAGCACGCGTGAACCTTCCGAAATAAGTGTTCGAGCATGGTTGCCCCCTTTGGATGATTGGGAGAACCACGCTACCGTCGTCAGTTATGTTGAGTAGGAACGGTCGAAGCGGCTGTTAATAGCGGGGAGATCGATATCGCTCCACATCATTGCGCGCTCCACATAA
>DAIMKE010000592.1:0-294 GCA_036721875.1 Bradyrhizobium sp.
ACGCTACCGATTCGAAGCATGCGCCCTGGCATGTCGTTCGCTCCGAAGACAAGAAGCGCGCCCGGCTGAACTGCATCTCTCACCTTTTGAAGACGATTCCCTATAAGCGCATGTCGCAGGAAAAGGTCAAATTGCCAAAGAGGTCCGACAAGAACCGATACAACGACCAGGCGACCTTGCGCCAAATGAAATTCGTGGCTGAACGGTATTGAAGCGCCTGATGGTTTGACCCCGCCAAGGTCGAATTGAACGGCCGCTTCATCGGCTACCCTCGCTGATCGAGTAGGTCTATCC
>DAIMKE010000592.1:304-4702 GCA_036721875.1 Bradyrhizobium sp.
TGGACAAGAACCGTGTGCGGCGCGTCACTGCTGCTTTAGTTGCCGGCCTGAATCTGCTGCAGCGCAGCGCCAAAAAACTCATCCATCTTCTGAGCGATCTGCTCCTGCGATATACCTATTGGCGCGAGGTCTCTTAACACCTTGCGAAGGGTATCTTCACCGGTTTGACTCTGCAAATTCGTTGTGACGAGTTCATTCGCGTACGCGACGGCGGCATCACCAGTCAGGCCCAGCTGCCCGGCAGCCCAGTTGCCCAACATCTTGTTGCACCTTGCCGTGGCCTTGAATCTCAGTTCTTCATCGTGGATGAATTTGGCCTCAAATCCCTGCTCGCGCTTGTCGAAAGTTGTCATGATCTCGGTCCTGATTGAATCCAGATTTATCGACAGGTTTAGAACGCGGTGGTTGGCGCCAAGCTTATGCGGATGGATTTGTAGTGGTCGAGCATCGCAATGGTGCGATCCATCTCATCTCCAGCATGGATCTTAGCCAACCCTTGTTGCATCTCGTAGATTCGCAACTCAAGGTCGGCAAGGTCAAAGTCTTCAACAGATGAAGCTGAATCCGCCAAGATCGTAAGGCGTTCTTGCGAAAATTCGACCAAGCCTCCGAAAACCACGAATTTGTCACTGACGCTCGCTGCTGTCACGCTCACAATGCCCGGGCGAAGCATCGCCACGATCGGCGCGTGACCTGAAAGGACACCGAAATCGCCCTCAACGCCAGGCAGGTCAACTTGAACGACCTCGCCCGCAAACAAGAGTTTCTCGGGCGACACCAGGCTCAGTTGGAAGGTTGGCATAATACTCTCTGGCTTTCGGATTACTTGACACCGCGATGCATGGATTAAATTAATGCTACCGCTGTGGCACGAGGCAGATATTGATCCGAATCAAGTCTTCGGGCGGGCGTGAACGATAGCTTCGATCCCCATTCTAGTTGCGGCAAAGGCGGTCACGAATAGTACGGCACTGGCCCGCAGGACTTAGACATCCTCAAGTCGCGTGAACGCTAAGATCGCCGCGAAATATGTATCGGTTCACCCGTTTTCATATCCTGTCTCGGTCATCAGCGAACATCGCGGCCTAGCTACGGGATGGCATGATCGAGTGGGCGCTAAGACTCCGGCCGCGGTCGAAAGGAATGCGTGGTGATGACGTCCCTTGCCGTCTTTGTATTGCTCTTCTTCATCTACAGCCTCGCGTCGCGGCGCATGGAACGGACAATCGTGACCGCTCCCATCGTATTCACCGTCGCCGGAATGTTAATGGCGCTCGCCTCGCCTGCGATCCTTGGAGCCGGGGTCAAATTGGACTTTTTCCTCCACCTCGCCGAAATAGGCTTGGTGCTTTTGCTCTATTCAGATGCCAGCCGCACCAATTTGAGCGCGCTATCGAGTATTCGATATCTGCCCGTAAGATTACTGACTACGGGCATGTTGCTGACCATCTTGTTCGGTGCAATTGCCGCGCGGCTCGTGTTTCCACATATCTCGATCTGGGAAGCTGGAATCCTGGCTGCCATCCTCGCGCCGACTGACGCGGGCCTTGGACAGGTTATTGTGAGCAGCCCACGCGTGCCGACGAAAATCCGCCAAGCGCTCAACGTCGAAGCCGGTCTTAATGACGGTCTTTCCGTCCCATTTCTCCTGTTTTTCATCGCGCTGGCCGCCGCTGGCACCGAAGGCCACAACGCCAGCTTGAAGCAATTCATCGTGGAACAACTCGGATTTGGCGCGCTCGTGGGGGTGGGGATTGGACTCATCGGAGGCTGGCTGCTCGGCCTTGCTTACCGCAAGGAATGGATGGCAGAGTCTTTCCAGCAAGTTGCCGTGATGACTCTGCCGCTTCTCTGCTTAGTGTTGTCCGAAATCATTGGTGCGAGCATGTTTATCGCGGCGTTTGTTGCCGGCTTGACTGTGCAGATCGGGTTCAAGGAAACGAGTAGGCACAGTCTTGAGTTTTCCGAGGAACTAGGACAGATACTCAACCTCTCTGTGTTTTTCCTCTTTGGCCTTTTCGTATTCAGGGATTGGCGGCAGTTCGACCTGGCTTCCGTGCTTTATGCCGCTCTTAGTCTGACGGTGGTCCGCATGCTGCCGGTGGCATTCGCGCTCATTGGCGCCGGCCTGAGCCGACCAACCGTTCTGTTCATGGGATGGTTCGGTCCGCGCGGATTGGCATCCATCGTTCTCGGAACCGTCTATTTGGAACGCGAAATGCATTTATCCGGTGAGCCAACGATCCGAGTTGCGGTGATGATGACCGTTCTGCTCAGCATCTTTGCGCACGGGTTGAGCGCTGTGCCCGGTATTGCCCTTTACGCGCGAAAGAACGCGTCGTTCGAACCTGTCACGCCCGAGCAGCAGGTATTGGGGCCTAAGGAGGTCAATTAAACCCAAACCGTGAGACTGAAGCGCCCGCCGCCGCGTTGGTCCTTTAAGATTTTCGACTCTCGTACGGTTTGCTCAAGTCCAGTTGCCGGGGATCCATCCCGTAGCCCATGTGGGTAAACACGTCAAAAGAGCATTTGAAGTGTTCCGATATCGAAGCATAGAACGACACGCGCGACGCTTGGTCCGCATCGACGGAGTATTACGTATGTTACGTCAATATCTCGCGGGAGCCACCGCCAGTATGTGCGATATTGCGATTCATGCGTTGGTGATGGTGATCGTGATTAGGGTGACGGGCCTCGCTAGACAAATCGCAACCTCGCATCAATGGCTTCGATTGATCCTTGTCATGATTGTGACCGTGTCGGTCCTGATGGTCGCGCACTTTGTCGAGGTACTGGTCTGGGCATTGATGTACGCAATCGTTGGTGCCGCGCCTCCAGGCGCCGATCTCGTCTACTTCGCTTTTGTGAACTATACGACACTTGGCTATGGCGATGTAATACCTGTGGAACGCTGGCATCTGCTTGGACCAATGACCGCTATGAATGGCGTGCTGTTGTTTGGCTGGTCGACTGCGGTCATTGTTGAAGCGTTGCGGAATGTGATGATGATGATCCGCAGCGAAGAAGAACAACAAATGAGAGGTGGATGACCTAGTTCCCATAAGTGAAAGATTTCCGAGAACACGACCTTTCCGATTAGCACTCGACGAGGTGAAGCTCAAAGATCACCGCATTTCGTCGGGCTGCTCCTTGCCGAAGTCAGGCAGCAATTCGAACTGGGAGCGTCGTATATCGGGTCCAAGTCCACCTCGACAAGGGGAAGAAGCGGGTGTTCACCCGCAACGGGTTGGACTGGACGAAGCGTTTCTCCGTGATCGCCGGCGCGTTGGACATACCCGGTCAGGCGATCCTCGACGGGGAAGTGGTGGTCATCCATGAGGACGCACCAATTTCTCCGAGCTCCAGGCCGAACTCGCCGCGGGCAAACAGGATCGTCTCGTCTACTACGCTTTTGACCTGTGAATAAGCGTCCAAGATTGACCCCACCATCGCTCAATAGATCAATAGCTTAGCGCGCCGATCGGCGTCGGAACCCCACACCGATTAACATGCTGGCGAAGCTGATCTCGACAGCAGACCGTCCCAAGATCGAACGCCATGACGTTAGCAGAGGTATCATCAAGACCCTCATATCCATAGGATTCGGTGTCAGTTTGGTGGCCGAGTCCGACATCGGCGTCACCTTTGCCGGCCTGACTTATCGAGAGGTACGAGACGGCACGGGGCCGAGTCAGGTCAATTATTCAGCACATTGGCGCAAGGACAATGACAATCCGGCGCTGGCAAACTTCCTCAAATTGTTGAGCGAGCGCTACCCCTTGCTTTACGCAGGCTGACCCTTGCGGCGGGTCTTTGCAAAGGCTCGGTCGGTTGCCATGAATCGCGCCAGCATTGGTGCGACCAGCTTTGCCGGATCCGAGATCGACTGCCCGGTTTCGCGGGCAAGCATGTCGGTGTAGGCCGCTAGGTCGCGATGGACGCCTGCCGGCAGTTCCACGGTGAGCTTTACCGGCTTGTCATCCGCGATGGCGCCGAGCTTCAGCTTTGCCATTTTTTTTAGCCTCTGTATGGTTCGAGCACGAGGTCGCGATTTACGATTACCCGCACCGGAAAACCCGGCCGGATTGTCAGGGTCGGCTGGATGTTGAGATTGCGCCGAACGATCTGCTGACCGGTCTGGTTCAGGGAATCCCCTGCCCCACGGCGAAGGGCCTGCAGAATGGCGCTGTTTCCGTTACCAGCATCCGAGCCGGACCCAAGTTCGGCTCCTACACCAAGCAAAGTCGACAGCAGCGCGGCCTTGAACAGATCGCCCCAGTGAAGATCGACCTCATCGTGAAATCCAGCATAGCCTGCGGTATCGGCACCCGGCTGGCGCTCAAGGACGATCGATCGGCCGTTCGGCATGATCAAGCGTGTCCAGACCATGAGCACGCG
>DAIMKE010000593.1:0-4702 GCA_036721875.1 Bradyrhizobium sp.
AGCCGAGCAATCCGGCGGCCGATGCCGCCGGCAACGTCAAATATCCGAACGTCAATCCGATGGTCGAAATGACCGACATGCGCGAGGCGCAGCGTTCATACGAGGCCAACCTCAACATCATCAGCGCCACGCGCCGCATGATCCAACGCACGCTCGACATCCTCAAGGCCTGAACAGGGATCCTAGAAAATGGCTTCACCGACAGTTGCAGCAAATGCCTACGCCGCGCTTTCCCGCATCGTGGAAACCGGCGGCGCCGAAAAGGGCGGCCAGTCCGCCGGCGGTCCATCTTTCAGCGCCTTGCTCAAGGATGCCGTGGGCAGCGTGATGGAGGCGGGCAAGAAATCCGACGCCCAATCCATGGCGATGAGCTCGGGCAAGGCCAACGTCATGGATGTCGTGACCGCAGTCGCCGAAACCGACGTCGCGGTGTCGACGCTGGTCTCGGTGCGTGACCGCGTCATCCAGTCCTACGAAGACATCATGAGAATGCCGATCTGACGTCCCTTGGGACGTCATCCCGGGGCGCGAAGCGAACCCGGGATCTCGAGATTCCGGGTCTGGTCCTTCGGACTATCCCGGAATGACGAAAGTGAGTTCAGAGCAAGCGAGATAGACAAAATGACCGGTGCTGAAACCCTCGAAGTCGCGCGTGATGCGATCTGGACCATCGTGGTGGTGTCGTCGCCGCTGATGGTGATCGGCCTCGTGGTCGGCGTAGTGGTGTCGCTGTTCCAGGCGCTGACCCAGATTCAGGAGCAGACGCTGATCTTCGTGCCGAAGATCCTTGCCATGTTCGTGACGCTGCTGCTGGCGCTGCCATTCATGGCGGATTCGATGCACGGCCACATGATGCGGATATCGTCGCGAATCATCGGCGGCTGATGCATTGTCCATGAATGCGCGTCGACATATCCATGCTGCCGGCCCTGGCCGCCACCTTCATGCTGGTGTTCGCCCGCGTGGGGTCCATGATGATGTTGATGCCGGGATTCGGCGAGAGCAACATCCCGGTGCGCATCAAGCTTGCGATCGCGCTGTTGCTGACGCTGATCATCCTGCCGCTGCACCGCAACGCCTATCAGGTCGATCTGACATCGATCAGCGCGCTCGGCGTGCTGATGGTGCACGAGATCGTCATCGGCATCGTACTCGGCGCCACCGCGCGCGTCACGCTGTCGGCGCTGGCGGTCGCGGGCTCGGTGATTGCCCAGCAGCTCGGCCTCGGCTTCGTCACCGCGGTCGATCCGACTCAGGGCCAGCAGGGCGTGCTGATCGGCAATTTCCTGTCGATCCTCGGCATGACGCTGCTGTTCGCCACCGACAGCCATCACCTCGTCATCGCTGCGCTGAACGAGAGCTACCGGATCTTCTCGCCGGGCGAAGTGATGCCGAGCGGCGATGTCGCGGCGCTCGCGACGCGCGCCTTTGCCACCGCCTTCAAGATCGGCCTGCAGCTCTCGGCGCCGTTTCTGGTGTTCGGCCTCGTCTTCAATATCGGCCTTGGCGTACTGGCGCGGCTGATGCCGGCGATGCAGGTCTATTTCGTCGGCGTGCCGCTGTCGATCATGATCGGCTTTGTGATTTTTGGCATCGTCCTCGCGGGGATGATGGGAACCTATCTCAACTACTTCACCAGCGTGATGCACGAGCTGACGCCGTTGAAATAACACATGGTCCGGAATGGTGGGTGATGCCTTTCCGGGAACTTTATCCTCATACCAACTACTAGGGCGCCACGGTGGCCGAGGATTCCGACGACAAGACAGAAGACCCAACGCAAAAGCGTCTCGACGACGCGCATGCAAAGGGTGACGTCGTCAAGAGCCAGGAGGTCAACACCTGGTTCATCATTGCCGGCGGCACGCTTGTGCTGTCGACGTTTTCGGGATCGGCGGGCGGTGGCATTCTGGTGCCGCTGCGGAACCTTGTCGCCAATGCGGGCCAGCTCCGCACCGACGGTGCAGCGCTGGTCGCGCTCGGCAATACGCTCGGCTATGCCGTGCTTGGCGCCATCGGCGTGCCGCTCTTGATGCTGGCCATCGCCGCGATCGCAGGCAACATGATCCAGCACCGGCTGGTATGGTCCGCCGAATCGCTGACGCCGAAATTCAACAAGGTGTCGCCCGGCGCGGGATTCAAGCGCATCTTCGGCAAACAGGCGCTGGCCAATTTCGCCAAGGGCCTGTTCAAGCTGATCGCGCTCGGCGCGGTCATGATGGCCGTGCTCTGGCCGGAGCGCGACCGCCTCGAATCGTTCCTGCGATTCGACCCTTCGGCGATTCTCGGCGTCACCACCAGCCTGACGCTGCAGTTGATGGGCGCCGTCGTGGCGATGCTCGCCGCGGTCGCCATTGCGGACTACTTCTTCCAGTATCGCCAATGGTTTGAGCGGCAGAAAATGTCGCTGCAGGAGATCAAGGACGAATACAAGCAGTCCGAAGGCGACCCCCACATCAAGGGCCGGATCCGGCAGTTGCGGATCCAGCAGATGAAGAAGCGCATGATGGCCTCGGTTCCCAAGGCCAGCGTGATCATCACCAACCCGACCCACTATTCGGTGGCATTGTCCTACGACCGCGGCATGTCGGCGCCGGTCTGCGTCGCCAAGGGTGTGGACAACATCGCGTTCAAGATCCGGGAAATCGCCCGGAAGCACGATATTCCGATCGTGGAGAACGTGCCGCTGGCGCGCGCGCTCTATGCTACCGTCGATATCGACGGGGAGATTCCGGTCGAGCATTATCAGGCCGTCGCCGAGATCATCGGCTACGTCATGGGCCTCAAGCGCGGCCTTTCGGGGCGCCCGGCGTGAGGAAACCGGCCAGAAATCGCCTTGAAATGCCTTCAACCTGTCAATTAGCCGCCTGATGGACTTGCGCTTGCAGGCCCGATTCAGGCACTCAGGAGCGGTGCGCAAACTCGCGCGCGACCTCCATGCCGAAGGGCAGCGCTTCTTGCGATGACCGCCGAGACCCACAGCCATCCGCCAACCGAGCCTCTCGCGGCTCACGAATCGGCGCGGCGCGGCGGCAGCATCGTGATGGTGCTGCTGGTGGCAGCCGGCATCGTCGCGGTGGCGGTGGCGCTGATGACCATCGGCCGCGCCCAGGCCCAGCCCTACATCCTCGGTCTGCTGGCGCTGCTGGCGATGGTCGGGCTGTTCAACCTGTTCGCATTCGCCGCCGGCATCATCCGCTTCACCGACCGCACCGCGGACGATCCCGTGATCGGCCGCATCGCCGACCATTCCCATGACGGACTGGCGGTGACCGATTCCAAGGGCCACATCGTCTATTCCAATGCCGCCTATCTGGCGCTGACGGGGGCCGCGACGGCGCAGGACGTGCGGCCGGTCGAGCGCGTCTTCATCGGCAATCCCGACGTCTCGGAGGCGGTGTTCCGCCTGCTCAAGGCGGCGCGCGAGGGCAGACGGCAACAGGAAGAAGTCCGCATTGCAGGCAGCGAAGGCGCCCATGGCCGCTGGCTCAGGATGCGGGTCCGCCCGCTTGGCCACGGCAAGCGCGAGGCGAAATACGCGGTGTGGTCGATCGCCGACATCACGCGGGACCGCGAGCGCCAGGAAGACGTGTTCAAGGAACTGCAGCACGCGATCGAATATCTCGATCACGCACCCTGCGGCTTCTTCTCGGTCAACCCGGCCGGCGACGTCATCTACGTCAACGCGACGCTGGCGAGCTGGCTCGATCACGACCTTGCCGAAATCGGATCGGGCGGGCTGAAGCTCGCCGACATCGTTTCCGGCGACGGCGCGGCATTGCTGACCTCGATCGTGGCGGTGCCGGGCGAAGTCAAAACCGAAGTGTTCGACATTGATCTCCGCATGCGCGGCGGCAAGACCATGCCGGTGCGGCTCTATCACAAGCTCGCCTTCGGTGCCGACGGCGCGCGTGGCGCGTCGCGGACGCTGGTGATCAGCCGCGCGCGCGACGAACATTCCGACCCCGAGCGCGCTGCCGAGGTCCGCTTCATGCGGTTCTTCGATCATACGCCGATGGCGATTGCGACCGTGGACCGTGGTGGCGCGGTGGTGCGCGCCAATGCCCGCTTCGCCAAGCTGGCGCAAAGCCTCAGCCCGGATGGGGCAGCGAACAAGTCGATCGTCCGCGCGGTGAATGCGCGCGACCGCAACCTCCTGATCGCGGCGATCAACCGGGCGGCGGAGGGGCAGGGCGACATCGAACCGGTCGAGGCGATGCTGGACGGCGCCAAGGAGCGTTGGGGGCAGTTCTTCGTCACCGCGGTCGAGGAGGACGAGCGCGATACCGAAGCGGCGATCGTCTATTTGCTGGAGACCACCGAGCGGCGCACGCTGGAAAACCAGATCAACCAGTCGCAGAAGATGGACATGGTCGGCCAGCTCGCCGGCGGCATCGCCCATGACTTCAACAACGTGCTGTCCGCCATCATGATGGCCAACGACTTCCTGCTGAACGCGCACAAGCCGACCGATCCGTCGTTCCAGGACATCATGCAGATCAAGCAGAATGCGACCCGCGCCGCGACGCTGGTGCGGCAGCTGCTCGCCTTCTCGCGCCGCCAGACGCTGCGGCCGCAGGTGCTCGGCCTCGGCGATGCCTTGTCCGATCTCACCATGCTGCTGCGGCGGCTGATCGGCGAGAAGGTCAAGCTCGACCTCATGCACGGCCGCGATCTCTGGCCGGTCAAGGTCGACCTCTCG
>DAIMKE010000594.1:0-4701 GCA_036721875.1 Bradyrhizobium sp.
GGCGTCACCCATGTGGCCCATCGGCACCTGCGCATCGCGCGCCCGCCACATCGCCTCGACATCACCGGCCGAGTAGCTCGCCGCGAGCCCTGCGGAGTGTGCGACCATCGGCGTCTTCATCAGGCCCGGCAGGATGCAATTGACGCGGACATGATCGCGCGCGAACTGCACGGCGGTCGTCTTCGTCATCTGGTTCATCGCCGCCTTCGAGGCGCCATAGGTGACGTAGGAAATCCCGAGGTGACGGATCGAGGCGATCGACGAGATGTTGATGATCGAGCCGCCGCCCTGCTTCTGCATCACGGGGATGACGTGCTTCATGGCGAAATAGGCGCTCTTGAGATTGACCGCGAAGACGTGGTCCCAGCTCGCCTCATCGACCTCGACGACATTGCCCATCTCGGCGATGCCGACATTGTTGTCGAGCACGTCGATGCGGCCATAAGCCTTCAGGCACGCCGCCGTCATCGCCTCGACCTCCGCCTCACGCGAGACGTCGGCGGTGAAAGCGGTCGCCTTGCCGCCCTCGCCGGTGATGATATCGACGGTTTCCTGCGCCGCGGCGCCGTTGCGATCGACGCAGAACACCTGCGCACCCTCGCGCGCAAAGGTCACGGCCGTCGCCTTGCCGTTGCCCCAGCCGGGACCGATCGATCCCGCTCCCACCACCATCGCCGTCTTGCCCTTGAGCCGTTCCATCGACTTCTTCTCCCTTGCCGTCATATTGGCTGGAAACTGGACGGGGCGAGGCCCCGGGTCAACCTGTCCGAAAAGCTAAATCGCCCCTGCGGACATACGCCGACAAGGCCCTTGCCACGGATACCCAAACCGGGGTGAATGCGCGGCGAAAAGGGCCCGCTCGAGCCGGGCCGGAGAAGGGCGCCCCGGGGGAAGCATGGCTGCAGAGAAGACAACGCCGCGCAACGACGAGGTCGTCGCGGTTTCGGACGAGGCGCTGCAAAAGGCCGAATCCTTCGTCGAGGCCGAGGAAGGGGCTGCCAACCGCCTGATGGGCTGGCCGGGAAGGATTTCGACCACGATCGCCGTGGTCATGAGCCTGTTTCATCTCTACGCGGCCTACGCCATCGTTCCGACCCAGGAACTTCGCTACACCCACGTCGCCTTCACGCTGGTGCTCAGCTTCCTGCTGTTTCCGCTGGCGACGCGGTTTCGCAATCGCGTGCGCTGGTGGGATGTCGTGCCCGGGATCGTCGCAGTCGCGACCATCGTCTATGCGCTGTGGGGCGGCGAAGACTTCACCGACCGAGCCACCGCGCCCGATCGCTGGGACGTGATCGTCGGCATCGTCTTCATCGTTTTGCTGCTGGAGGCGACGCGGCGCACGACCGGCCCGATCATGCCAGTCGTGTCAATTCTGTTCATCGCCTATGCGATGCTCGGTCCGCATTTGCCGGCGCCCTGGACCCATCGCGGCTATGACGTGGATCGCCTGGTCGGTCACCTCTTCATTACGCTGGAAGGCATTTTCGGTGTCGCGGTCGATGTGTCGGCGACGCTGATCATCCTGTTCACCATCTACGGCGCGTTTCTGCAGCAGTCCGGCGCTGGCAAGTTCTTCATCGATTTCTCGCTGGCGCTGATGGGCGGCAAGCCGAACAGCGCCGGCCGCACCGTGGTGCTGTCGTCGTTCCTGCTCGGCGGCCCCTCAGGATCGGGTGTCGCCACGACAGTCATGATCGGCACCGTGGCCTATCCGATGATGGCCAAGGCAGGCTTCGAGAGAAACGCCGCGGGCGGCCTGCTCGCCGCCGGCGGATTGGGCGCGATCCTGTCGCCCCCGGTGCTCGGCGCGGCCGCATTCCTGATCGCCGAGTTTCTCAAGATCAGCTATCTCGACGTGATCTGGATGGCGACCATTCCGACCTGCCTCTACTACATGTCACTGCTGTTCATGGTCGAACTCGACGCCAAGAAGTTCCACACCAAGAACGTGACCTTCACGCCCGAGATGTCGCTCGGGCAGATGACGATGCGATACGGCTTCCACTTCATCTCGCTGCTCGCCGTGGTCGTGTTCATGATCATCGGCTATTCGCCATCGCTGTCGGTGTTCTACGCCATCCTCGTCACCTTCGCGCTCTCCTTTCTGCGCAGGGAAACCGCGCTGATGCCGGCCAAGCTGGTGAAGGCGCTGGCCGACGGCTCGACCGGCGCGCTGAATGCCGCGACCACCTGCGCCTGCGCCGGCATCGTCGTCGGCATCGTGACGCTGACGGGTCTTGGCCTGAAATTCTCGTCGATCGTCATCAGCTATGCCGGCGGCAGCCTGCTGCTGACGGCAATCTACACCTCGCTGATCGTCTGGATCATCGGCCTCGCGGTGCCGGTGACCGCCTCCTACATCATTTGCGCGGTGATCGCCGCGCCCGCGCTGATCAAGCTCGGCGTGCCCGACTACGCCGCACACATGTTCATCTTCTACTATGCCGTGCTCTCGGAGGTGTCGCCGCCGACGGCACTGTCGCCATTTGCGGCGGCTGCCATCACCGGCGGCGATCCCTACAGGACGACGCTGCAATCCTGGAAATACACGCTGCCGGCGTTCCTGGTGCCGTTCGTGTTCGTGCTCGACCCGCAGGGCGTCGGGCTGCTGCTGTCGATCCCGAAGGGTGGGTCGTGGCTCGACATCCTCGAGATCACGATCAAGACCACCTTCGGCCTGCTGGCGCTGGCGGCGTTCGCCCAGAACTGGGCCCTGCGACAAAATACGCCGGTGGAGCGGGGCCTGCTTCTGCTATCCGGACTGCTGCTGGTGTTCCCGAGCCTCATTGAGGCGATCGTCGAATGGATCATCGGCCGCGATATCAGCTACACCTATGTGCCGGGACTGATTATCGGTCTTGGTGTCGTACTGTGGCAGGCCAGAACGCGGTCGCCAGAGCGGCCTGCGCTAACGACATAGTTAATAAAGGGATTGAGGAGACGAAAATGAAAAAGACCACGGCCATACTGGCGATGACTCTGGGGCTCGCATTCGCGGGCGCAGCCCACGCCCAACAGAAGACCATGGCGATCGGAACCGGCGGTACCGGTGGCGTGTATTACCCGCTCGGCGGCGCCGTCGCCAACGTGCTCTCGAAGAGCCTTCCAAACGTGCAGGCGACCGCCGAGGTCACGGGTGGATCGGTCGACAACCTCAAGCTGATCGGCACCGGCAAGAGCGAAATGGGCTTCACCATGGCCGACGCTGCACTCGATGCACTGAAGGGCGAGGACAAGTTCAAGAGCGGCAAGGTGCCGTTGCAGGCACTGCTCGTCGTCTATCCGAACCGCATGCATGTGGTGACGATCGAAGGCACCGGCATCAATTCCATGGCGGACCTGAAAGGCAAGCGCGTCTCGACAGGGTCGCCCGGCAGCGCCACCGAAGTGATGGCATTCCGCGTCATCGAGGCGGCCGGTCTCGACAAGGACAAGGACATGAAGCGCGAACGGCTCGGCGTTTCCGAATCCGTCAACGCCGTCAAGGACCGCAAGATCGATGCCTTCTTCTGGGTCGGCGGCATTCCGACCGCCGCAGTGACCGATCTTGCTGCGACGCCCGGCCTGAAGATGAAGCTGATCGACCACGGCGATCTGGCCGACAAGATGAACGCCAAGCACGGCAAGCTCTACACTGCCAGCAAGATCAAGGCAGGTTCGTATCCCGGCTATGACAAGGACAATTCCATCACCGAAGTGTGGAATTTGATCGTCACCGGCGACAAGATGAGCAATGACGACGCCTACGCCATCGTCAAGACACTGGTGGAGAAGAAGGCCGACATCGTCGCCGTGCACAAGGAAGCCGAGAGCTTCACGCTCGACAATCAGGTTCAGGAGCGGTCGCCGATTCCGTTCCATCCCGGCGCGATGAAATACTTCAAGGAAAAGGGCATCGGCAAATAGGCGCGTCGCTTCGGACCGCTACGATCCTTGTGACCGCGGCCCGTCATGGTCCGCGGTCATTTCTTTTCTTTGCCTGATAAAATGCCGACCGTTGCGGTGCACCATCGCATCGCACCGGCAAGAACAACGGACAGATGTTCGTGCCCCGCGCCATGCCGACAATTTCGGCAATCGCGCCTGCGATTCCCACTTCAAATTTCTGTCTTAACCTTACTCAAGCAAAACTCGCACCGTCTGCAAAATTCCATCATTGCCGCCGCATCACGGATGTACGACTGCATCCGGGGTTTCTATCGGGTGGGAGGGCGAAGATGAGCGAGATCAACTTTCATGGGGATGTGCACGCCGGCCATTTCGGCCACCGCAAGCTGACACCGCGTGCCTGCGTCATCGACAGCAAGAAGCACCTCAGGCTGTTTCTCTCGGATGCCCTGGAAGATCTGGGCTTCGTCACCAGCGAGTGCGGTCAGGCCAGCGATCTCGCCAGCGTGCTCGATATCCACCAGCCGGATCTGCTCGTGCTCAGCGTGTGCGCCAATGGATTGGAGCCCGGTGATATCCTTGAGGTCGTGGTCCGCAAGAATTTTGCCGGCAAAGTCCTCGTCATCGGCCAGCCGCAGTCGATCATGGTAAGGGCGGTCCGGCAGATCGGCGAGGAATACGGCATCGCCATGCTGCCTTCGCTGCAGACGCCCTTTAGCAGCGGAAGCCTGCGCGAATGCGTGGCGGCGATGCTGCCGGCCGACACGGACGCGACCGTGCTGCGCATCGACCGGCCGGATCCGCCCGAAC
>DAIMKE010000595.1:0-4691 GCA_036721875.1 Bradyrhizobium sp.
CCTGTCTGTGGAACAGGAGGTCGGTGGTTCGAGCCCACCCAACTGTACCAGTCCTTCACCCGCTGAATTGTCGTTCGAACGGCCGCGACATTTGGACCGCAAGCCTTGGTTCGCGACACTTGGGCGTCACGTGTGGCTTTCGCGCGCTTGCGAATCACATGCTTTCATCCACAATTTCTTCTGGTTTATTGGGGTGGAGGGGGATCGATGACGCTTTTCCGAAACGGAAATTTTCAGGTTGGATTGTTGCTGACGACGATGCTCCTGGCTTCGCCGTTGCCTGCAGGCGCTCAATCGTACACCCAAGAACAGGAGCAGGCCTGCACCCCCGACGCGTTCCGCCTCTGCGGCGCCGCCATCCCCGACATCGGCCGTGTGACGGCCTGCATGGCCGCCAAGAAGTCCCAGCTCTCGCCGGCCTGCCGGGCTCATTTCCGGTCCGATAACGAGCGCGAAGCCGTGGCCAGGCCCGTCAACCGCTGATCGAGCCAGAAGCGCGCATGCCTGCAAGTGTGACGGGAGGCCGGCTGAAAAAGCCGGCAAAACCCGCCACCACGTGATCGCAGCGCGCCATTTCAATATCCCCTCGCGCGACAGACTGCCGCTTGTCGGTGGCGTTCCCAATGAACATCTTCTTGTGCCAAGAGGAGAGGTCCATTGAGCGAGCACAAGAAGGAGCTCGACCGGCATTTCGCCTGGTTCGAGAACAAGCTGCCGCCGCGGCCGGCAAAATTCGTCGGCTGGGTGCGCAAGCCGTCGTCGATCTACGCCCGGATTCCGCTCGCCACGCTGCTGATCGCCGGCGGCGTTTTCAGCTTTCTGCCGATACTCGGCGTCTGGATGCTGCCGCTCGGACTCCTTTTGTTCGCGCAGGACGTGCCGCCATTGCAAAAGCCGATGGCGAACGGACTCGGGTGGATCGAACGCAAATGGCTCGAACGCGAACGGTTGAAGCAGGAGCGCGCGCGCGCCAGAAACGAGCGATGAGCCGTCAGGGCCTTCAGCCGATTCCAGTTTTGGTTGCAGAAGGTTGCGGGTGTGACTCAAAAACCAGCCTTGTTGGCAATTAAGTGGCCTCATCGCGGCAAACTGTAAATTTATCTTTCACGAATCAGCGCGCTGATTCATTTTCGGCTTCTGGGGTCAATCTGGAGGCCAAGGTATGAACGTCATAGTTTTTGCTTCGCGTAAGGGGGGCTCGGGAAAAAGTACCCTGGCTGCTCACCTCGCTGCCCACGTCCACAAGGCAACGAAACCAATATTGCTCGTCGATGCCGATCCGCAGGGATCGCTTACTCTCTGGCACAAGCTGCGCGGCACCAACGAACCGCCGATCAAGGCCGCGGTGAATTCCGTCAGCGGAATCGTTGCTGCAGCCAAGCGCGACGGTATCGAATGGGTTTTCATCGACACGCCGCCGAACCTGTCGGCCGTCGTCGACGACGCTATCCGCAACGCAACGATGGTGATCATTCCGGCCCGGCCGGGCGTGTTCGACGTCAATGCCGTGCAGGAAACGATTCAGACCTGCCGTTCGGCGCGCAAGCCCTATGCGGTCGTGGTCAACGGCGCTCCGGCCGAACGTGACGGCGTCGAAAGCCGCATCGTCACCATCGCACGTGAAGCGCTGGCGAAATTCCGCGCGCCGGTGTGGAGCGGCCAGATCACCAACCGCGCCGACCTCATCATGGCGCTCAGTCAGGGCGAAGGCGCTCGCGAATATTACGCGGAAGGCCGGGCTGCGGCCGAGATCACCAGGCTGTGGGGCGCGATCGAGCGTTCGATCAAGGCGATCCGCGGAACGGCGTCGGCTTCAGGCGTCATGCACAAGCAGGCGGCGTAACAACGCCGCTTTTCTTTTTCCGGACGGACAAAGACGCGCGGGCTCCGCGCGTTTTTCTTTTTTGTTTACAGGAGTTCGCCGTCATTCCGGAGCGATGCGAAGCATCGAACTTCGGTGCGCAATTGCGCACCTGAGAATCTCGGAATTCCGGGTTCGCTTCGCGCCCCGGAATGACAGTCTGCCTTACGCCACCATTACCATGTAGAACACCACGACCGGCGACGCGGTCAGGATCACCGTCCAGATTCCGATGGCCCAGAGGATATCCTCGGTCGAAAAGCCCTGCTCCTGACGAATGGTGTCTTTGTATTCGAAATGCACGGCGCGCCCCCGCGTTCTGTTGTTTGTGGGGCCATTGATACGCGGGCCGTTTTAAGATCGCGGTGCGAATTTCCCTCGCATTTGTCCGCAGGCGCTACCGCCGATTAACCACCGCTGCGTGCTGGTTAACGGCGGGTCACCGCGAGGCCTCGAAGTCGAGCGAAGGTTCAACCGCGACATTAAAATTTTAAGCGTATCGATCTGCCCTCAAGAAAAAACACGGGGGGATTCCAATGATCGATCACGACAAGAGATTTCCGACCAGCCCGTATGCCCAGCGCGTGCAGGACGTACTGCTGGTGTCGTCGTTCGCGATGTGGGCGATGGTGCTCGGCTTCGCGCCGGTGCTGACCTATCGCTTTCTGGTCAGCTGACAGTCGGGCATCCTGGTCTCCCTCTCACCGTCGAGGCGAGAGGGAGTTCTGCTGATGCTACGCGCGCCGCAGCAATGGCGGGCCTGCGCCGTTCGAATTCCGCATCGAGACGTGCCGCCAGCTCCGCGCTCACGTCCACCATCGGCAGCCGCACTTCCGCGCTGTCGATCAACCCGCTGCGCGCCAGCCAGTACTTGGCGGGCGCCGGGCTCGGCTCGGCGAACAGCAATTGCGTCAGTTCACAAACGCCCTGCCAGCACGCCAGCGCGCCGTCGCGGTCACCCTGCTTGTGCAGCGCGTAGACCGACGCGAAGGCTTCGGTCTCCAGATGCGCCGACAGCAGGATGGCGCCGTCGGCGCCGTCGGTCAGCGCCTCGTGATAATGCGCGTCCTCGCCGGTCAGCACGCGAAAGTCCGCGGGCTTGCGGCTGATGAACTCGACCGACTGCGCGCGGTCGGCGCTGCAATCCTTGATGCCGACGATGTTCGGATGTTCGGCAAGTTGCAGCAGCGTGTCGTTGGTGAGGTTGACCGCGGTCCGGTACGGGATGTTGTAGAGCACGAGCGGCCAAGAGGCGTGATCGGCGAGCGCCTCGAAATGCCGGACCAGGCCGCGCTGCGAGGGCCGCGTGTAATAGGGGCTCGCGATCAGATAGCCGTCGATCGGCCAGGCCGCGGTCTCGTCCAGCGCATCCAGTATCTTCGCGGTCACGGCGCACGACAGCCCGAGGCAGAGCGGCATGTAGCGTTGGCTGGCGGACAGTTCCGCGCGCACCGTCGTGACCAGTTGTTCCAGTTCGGCAGTGCCAAGCGCCATGCCTTCGCCCGACGTCGCGGCGAGGATCAGTCCGTCGACCGGGCTGCTTGCATAGTGCCTGACGAGCCGCCGCAGGCTCGGCTCGTCGAGGGCGCTGTCGCGAAACGGCGTGACCAAGGGCAGCCACAGGCCCTTCAACCGGCTTCGCAGATCGGTCGTGGTCGCGTTAATCGTCGGTCGGTCAGTCATGGTTCCATCTCCTCTGGGAACGAGAGCCGGAGACGGGACAATAAAAAAACCCCGTCCTGACGGCGGGGTTTCGGGATCGTGGTAAGCGGCAGGTTATCGCGCGCGTCGATCTCGGGTCCCCGGGTGGGGACCTTTTTTCGACGACTGAGCTGCGCACGAATTCGTGATCATTGGCGGATGATGCTGGCGAGGCGCTCGGTTGTCAATCCGCGCACAAGCGCGCCAACCCGCCACCTCGCGCAGACGCAAAAAAAAGCCGGGCTCGAAGGAGCCCGGCTTAAGGCATTGGCCACGTGAGGCCGACACAATCACCTTCCAAGAGGGATTACTGAACTGCCGCGCCACTGGAGGAGGGGGACATATGCGCGACGCGACCGATCAGCGTGAAAATACTATGATCCCCATCAGCACTTCGCAGCAAGCGGCCGGGCCGCATGTCTGACATGCGGAGAGCGGGGCCTCTATAAAAACCGCTAATTCATAGCGGTTTCACAAAGCGTTTCCTGCTTCTCAGGAAGGCCAGCGCTGCGCCTTGCTCACCACGAAATCGCGGAACACCTGCACGCGGGCGACCGTCTTCAACTCTTCGGGATAGACGAAATAGGTGTCGATCGCGATCGAGTCGGTTTCACCGAACAGCTGCACCAGCCGGCTGTTTTCCTCGACCAGGTAGTCGGGCAGGGCGGCGATGCCGAGTCCCTGCTGACAGGCGCGGACAAGGCCAAGGATATTGTTGACCTTGAAATAAGCCTCGCGCGGACCCGATCCATTGCGGCCGGCGTCGATCAGCCAGGCGCGGTTCTGCAGATGCACCGGAACCTGCGCGTCGCCGAGCATGATGATGCGATGCGAGTCGAGGTCGTCGAGCGTGCGCGGCGTGCCGAAGCGCTTGATGTATTCCGGCGAGCAATAGGCATGGAAGCCGATCGAGAACAGCTTGCGCTGGATCAGGTCGGGCTGCGTCGGCTTGCGGGTCCGGATCGCGACGTCGGCCTCGCGCATCGAAAGATCGAGATCCTCGTCGGTGACGATCAGCGAGATACGGATGTCCGGATAGAGCGCGGTGAATTCGTCGAGCCGCGGGATCAGCCAGTTGATGCCGAGAGCCGGCGGCGTGGTGATCTTGAGATCGCCGCTGGGCCGCTCG
>DAIMKE010000596.1:0-4691 GCA_036721875.1 Bradyrhizobium sp.
GTGCCCATCGTGTACATCTGGGCGTGGCAGCCGCCGCCGTTGCATCCCGCGCGCTGGATCTCCTCCAGGATCGCGGCTGCGGCCGAGAGTTTCAGCCCGGAGCCGCCATATTCCTCGGGGATCAGCACGGAGAGATAGCCCGCCTCGGTGAGCGCGTCGACGAACTCCTTCGGATACGCCATCTGGCGGTCCAGCTTGCGCCAGTACTCGCCGGGGAACTGGGCGCAGAGTTTGGCGACGGCTTCGCGGATGTCGTGGAATTCGTCTTGCTGTTCGTGTGCGGTCATTTGATTTTCTGGCGATGGATGGTGGGTGATGTCAATTGCCGAAGGCGCGTGCCGTTGTGAAATGGCCGCGGGGCGCCTATGCTGAATTGTTATAGCGTATGAACCTGCCTTCGAAGATTGGCAAGCAATGGATATCCGGCAGCTCAGGACGTTCAGTTGCGTGGCGGAGCTCGGCAGCCTCAGCAAGGCCTCCGATACGCTGCGGGTGGCGCAGCCGGCGCTCAGCCGCCAGATCAAGCTGCTCGAGCATGAATTGCGCGCCGAGCTGTTCACCCGGAACGGCCGCGGTATGGTGCTGACCGATGCCGGCCGCCTGCTGCTGGCGCGCACCGCTGGCATAGTGAGACAGATCGACCAGGTCCGCGACGAGATCCAGTCCGCGGGCGGACCGCCTTCGGGGCGCGTGGTGCTGGGGCTGGTGCCGACCGTGAGCTGCGTGATTTCGGCGCGGCTCGCCCGCCGCACCGTCGACAAATACCCCGGCATTTCGCTCTGCATCGTCGAGAGTTACAGCGGTCATCTCATGGAATGGCTGCACCGTGGTGAAATGGATCTGGCGCTGATCTACGGGCCGTCGAGCGACCTGCATCTGACCGTGCAAAGCCTTGGCCGCGATCCGATCGTGGCGGTGGGGCCGCGTGGCAGCGGGCTGGCGCAAAGGAAGCAGGTCGATATCGGCTGGCTGCTGAAGCAGCGTCTGGTGCTGCCCAGTCATTCGCACGGGCTCCGGGCGCTGATCGAGCAGGCGGCGGCGAAGAAGAAACTGAAGCTCGATGTCAAGCTGGAAGCGGATTCGTTTCGGGTGCTGACAAGCCTGGTCGAGGAGGGACTGGGGTACTCGCTGCTGCCGCCGTCATCGGTGCGCAACGAGGTCGCCGATGGCCGGCTCGAAGCGGCTGCGATCGCAAAACCGGCGCCCATGCGCGAACTGACCCTTGCGTCTCCCATCGATCATCCCGGCTCGACTGCGATCACGCTCGTGAGCGAGCTGCTTCGCGGCGAACTCGTCGCCTGCCGCGAAGAGGGCCTCTGGGACATCAGGCTCGCCTGAGCCGACGCCGGACCGTTGGGGATTGGCTTAGAGCAAAAGGGCGCGGCGCTGCATTCTCATCTGGCTACAGCTGCCATGCCGCAATTGTATAGGGGCGGGAAAGTCTCGCGGTTGTCGGATCGCGTTTTGGAAAGCGGCCGTGCTGGACCGCGCCATCATGGCGTCTCTCGTTCCAGCATCTGCCCGCACCGACTGAAGCTGCGAGCAGATGCCCTGTCTCTCTATTGCCGTACGCGTCCTCCCTGCGGGCGCGGGCGTTGTGCCTGCGGCCGTGCCCCCGCCTGCGGTCTTGATGGACGGGCCTGAGGCCGCTGCACGTTTGGACGGTTCGCTGGCCGCTGGACCTGCGGGCGCTGTTGCGGCCGGCTCGGCCGTGCCTGCGGCCGGGAGCTTGGGCGGGATGCAGGCCGTTGTTGAGGCCGGGCTGCGGGACGCTGTGGCCGCGTCTCGGGACGCGCGGCAGGACGCTGCGGACGCGTCTCCGGCCGGGACGGTCGCGTGGCTGGACGATCGGGACGGGCAGCGGGACGATCCGGCCGAACAGCGGGACGGTCCGGGCGCGCGCCAGGACGATCGGGACGCGCGCCGGGGCGTTCCGGCCGGTTGCCGGGAAGGGTTGGCCGGTCAGGCCGCATGCCCGGTCGGTCAGGCCGGACGCCTGTACCGGGACGATCGGGACGTACGCCCGGCGGACGCACCCCGGGCCGGTCCGGACGAACGCCGGGGGGACGACCCGGGCCACCCGGGCGCCATGCGCCGGGAGGCGGCCTGATCGGTCGGACCGGAGGACGCCAGCCGGGGCCCGGCGGCCGGATCCACACCTGATTCCAGCTTCGGTTGTTCCAGCCCCATCGGTTGTTCCAGGCCGAGCCGACCAGGACGGCGGTGCCGAACACCAATGCCCCGGTCACGACGGTGTCGAACACGACGGAGGAATCGTACACCGGGACATAGATGCGCTCGGGGTTGGTCGGCGCGATGTAGATGACGCGCGAGCCGCCTTCCTCCCGCGTCGTCACCACCTGCTCGGGGGTCGACTTCAGATTGCCTGCACTCTCCGCTCTCGCGCGCAGCATCTGGATGACGGCCGCGACGTCCGCGTCCTGAACCGAGAATGCCCATCCCAGCGATTCCGTCCATTCGGGATGGTCGGCCAGCATTTTGACGGTATCGGGAAAACGTGTCAGCGCCTGAACGGATGGATCCCATGGCTTGGTATCGACGTCGGTGAAGTCGTTGCGCGCGACGGCTGCCGGATTGTTCTCGAGCCAGCGTGCGGCCTCGATAATCTCATCGGGGTGTGTGCTCGCCGGCAATATCAACGCCAGCAGCGGATCCGGATAGAGCGCGATCGGTCCCAGGAGATATTCGAGATCGGTCATCGAATAGACGTCGGCGGCTTGATCGGCTGGTGCCGGCGCGGTGGAGGGCGCCTGTTGTGCCGGATCCGATGCCGGCGGCGTTTGCGCGACGAGTGTCTCGGCCGTCGTCGTCCATCCGAACATCGCGATGACCACGAGCCGCATCCAGTATTCGGTCGAGAACCTGACATTCGTCTGCCGAGATCCGGCCATGCAGCGCTCCTGTTGTCGCCAGTCGTCCTTGTCGGTCGTTCGCGAGACGAACGCACCGGACATGGATCGCTGGATTGAAACAGGTATGTCCGCAGGTGTCCCTACATAGCTACCCCAATTCTCAACCGCGGACGTCCGCAGTTTCGCGTCCGACGGCAGTCCTGTGCGATGCTCGTGTACGAATTTGTGTGCTATTTCAGCCTGTACGCCGCGTGACAGCCCACGCACTGGGCCGATATTTCCGCAAGTCCCGTAAGCGCTGGTTTTAGATCGCCGGTAACGCCCGCTTCCTGTGCGGCAATTGCGAAGCGACTCGCCGCGCGGTGCATCGCCGTTCCGGCATCCTGCATTCCCTGCGGCATGTGTTTGGAGACTTCAGCAGCGCCGTGCAGCCGCAGCGACGACATTCCAAGCCGCCTTTCTGCGATGTCGGCAGCAACGTCCGTATGGCCCATGCCGAGTTGCAATTGGATCTCGTGCAGGGCCTGGAGATGATCGCGCATGTTGGCGAGCGTGTGTTCAACCAGCGCCGGAGGGAACCTGACGAGTTCCCGGTCGTCGCGCGCAGGTGGAGCAGATGCATCATGGTGATGTCGATGCTGGGCGAGAGCAAATGTTGCGCTGCCGCCAGCCAAGACAGCGGCAACGACAGCCATCCAAATCCGCATGTCCCCTCCGTATTCCGGCAGCAGTCCGCCGACCTTCATCCCGGCAGCCACTCAGGCCTGGCAGTTCGGCCACAGGCTGCTTCTTGCCACATAACCGATTTGTGGCACATGATAGCTATCATGTTGCAATCCATCGAACCCTATTTGGGCAATCTCCGCGGCCGACAGTTGCATTTCGAAAACGGTCGCTCCCTGTTCCTCCGCGGCGACCCCGTCACGGACATGCACTTCGTGATCAAGGGATCGATCCATCTGGTTCGGCATCAGAGCGATGGATCCGCGCTAACCCTGCAAAGGGCGGGGCCGGGAACGATGTTGGCCGAGGCGTCTCTGTATTCCCGAACATATCACTGCGATGCGGTTGCATTCGGCGGTGCCGATACCTGTGCGTACACGAAAGTCAGCCTCAAAAGGTTGCTCGCGAAGAGCCCCGAATTCAGCAACGTCTGGGCGAACTATCTTGCGCTGGAACTGCAGAGATCGAGGCTGCGCTCGGAGATTTTGTCGTTGAGGACTGTGTCCGAGAGGCTCGATGCCTGGATCGCGTGGAATGGCGGCAGTTTCCCGCAGAAGGGCGAATGGAAGATGGTCGCCAACCAGATCGGTGTCAGCCCTGAAGCTTTATACAGGGAAATTGCCAAGCAGCGCGATTGAGCAGACTGGTCGCAAGGGTAAGGGTGATTCCGAAATTGGCTTTTCGAACTTTCGTAAGCGCATCAGAACGGGAGATCACTCGGGGTGACTGGGCATGCCTACGGTTGCCGAAGCCCGCCCGGCAGATCCATCGCGCGCATCGTGGCGGTGCCGAAGACGCAGAGCGTCTCGTCGCTCTTCTTCGAAAACACCTCGACGGTGACAACGCCGATCGAGCCCGACACCTTCATGGTCTTGGCACGGGCAATCAGCTCGGCGCCGCCGGCGGGGCTCAGGAAAAATCAGGCGGATTGAATTCGCCGCTCATCCGGGGATGCGAACCGGTAGCTGCTCGATGCCGCGCACAAAACTCGAATAGACCCGCTTCGGCTCGCCGACCACTTCGATGCGGTCGAACCGCTTGAGCATTTTCTGCCATACGATCCGGAGCTGCAGCTCGGCGAGACGCATGCCGACG
>DAIMKE010000597.1:0-4680 GCA_036721875.1 Bradyrhizobium sp.
CTATTGGTTCGAACCGGCGCACGGATGGAATTGACGCCGCGGGCACAGGCGCTGCGCGCGCCACTGGCGCAGGCGCTGGACCAGGTACGCTCGCTGTTCATTCCCGAGGGTTTCGACGCCGCCAGAAGCGAGCGCCAGTTCCGCCTGATGATGCCGGATCTCGCCGTCGAGTTGCTGATGCCGCCGCTGATGGCGAAGATCACGAAACTGGCGCCGAACGTGCGGATCGACGTGGTGCCGTGGCGGGGGCCTGCGATCTTCACGGCGGAATTCGCCCGCACCATCGACATGGTGATCTCGATCGGCAATTCCTTCAGCGGATTTCACCGGCAGCGGCTTTACATCGACAGCGATGCGCTCGCGGTTCGGAAAGGCCACCCCGTCGGCATCAGGCTGAAGCGGCTGGAGACGTACCTCGATGCGCGCCATGTCGCGGTCGTGATCCGCGGCCAGAGCGAGGACCTGATCGACGGCTGGCTGCGCGCCAACGGTATCGAGCGGCGAATCGCGCTGGTCGTGCCCGGCTACATCGAGGCGCTCCACGTCACCGCGCGCACCGATCTCGTCGCCTTCGTGCCGCGCCGCCTGATCGGCGCATTGTCGAAGCAATTGTCGCTGGCGACGATCGCGCCACCGATCGATCCCGGGATCGACGAGCAGTACATGTTCTATCCGACCCGCGCCCAGATGGACCCCGGCTCAATCTGGCTGCGCAACATCATGCTCGCCATCGGCCGCGAGATGGAGCGCGCGACAAAGAAGATCGCGTAGGGTGGGCGGCCATTGGCAGCCTATCCCATCGCATTGTCCGACGGATGGATTCGCACCGATTGGCTGGAATCCCGGACGCGCAAGGCGTCGCGCTTCGGCGGTGTCTGGAACAGTCGGCGATACTCGCGAGTGAACTGCGAGACGCTCTCATATCCCACCTCGAAAGCTGCGTTGCTTGCCGAGAAACCCTTGTTGAGCATGAGGCTGCGCGCTTCGATGAGCCGGAGCCGCTTATGATATTGCCCAGGCGTCAGCGATGTCAGATGCTTGAAGTGTTTGTGGAAGGTAGTGGGACTCATCGCTGCTGCCTCCGCAAGGCGCTCGACGGGTATGCGTGATCGATACTCGGCTCGAAGGATCGCTATGGCCGCGCCCAGGCGGCTGCCATGGCTGCCCGGATCGGCAAGCGCGCGCAGGTTGGGGCCATGGCGGCCCGACAGCAGCCAGTAGTGAAGCTCACGCAAAATCCCGGGGCGCAAGAGCGGCGTGGCCTCGGGGCGGTCCAGAAGGCGTATCAGCCGCGTAGCGCAATCCAGAGTCGCTTCCTCGGTATCGGTTGCGAACAGCGTGCGCATGCCGGACGGCAGCGGCGCGCGGACGCTTCCCAACTGTGCAGCCACCTCCCGCAGAATCGTCGTCTCCAGTTCGACCGCGATCGCCAGATAGGGCTCGGTCGGGCTCGCTTGCACAATCCTGCCCACCACCGGCATTTCGGCGCTTACGATCACAGATTGGCCGGCGGAAAAGACGTATTCATCCTGCCCGACTATCATGCGCTTTGCACCCTGGAGGATGAGGCAAACCAGCGGCCGGTAGATCGAATGGAGGTCGCCGCTCGGCGACTCGACGCACATCATCCGCAGTCCTGGCACGGACGTGATCGCGAGGCCGTCACGGTTTGCGTGGCCGGCTGCATAGGTCCGAACGGCCTGTTTGAGCGAGTCCATGGGATATCTCCTGCAACGTGGCTCGACCTTAGCATAGCGGCGAACGAGCATCACCCCGAGCGGCAGAATTGGGCAAGTTTTGCGCATGCCTGGGCAAGCCTTCAGCCCGGTATGCGCGGTACGGAATGTCCCGACAGATCAAATTCACTCGACCAAGGAAAGGAATCTCCGATGGCTGAACAGAACGAAGTGCCGCGACGGGCTCTGCTGGCGGCTGCAGCTTCGGTACCCGCAGTTCTCGCGGCGGGTGCTGCCCGTGCTCAAAAGAACGGTCGGGCACCGGTATCGAACCGCAAGGTCGCCTTGGTGACCGGCTCCTCCAGGGGCATTGGTGCGGCAACGGCAAGGCGCCTCGCCCGCGACGGCTTCGCCGTCACCGTCAACTGCGTCATGAACCGCGATCTCGCGGCAGCCGTCGTCAAGGAAATCGAGGCAGCCGGCGGTCGCGCTATCTGGGTGCAGGCCGATGTAAGCGACCCAGGCGCGGTGCGGCGCCTGTTTGACGAAAACGAGCGCGCATTCGGCGGCATCGACGTGGTGGTGAGCAATGCCGGAATCATGCGGCTCGCGCCCTTCCGCGACATGAGCGACGCCGATTTTGCCCGGATGGTCGACGTCAACCAGAAGGGCAGTTTCTTCGTGCTGCGCGAGGCAGCACGCCGCGTGCGTGATGGCGGTCGCATTATCACGCTCTCATCGAGCATCACTCAGCTACGCAGCCCCACCTACGGACCTTACGCTGCCACCAAGGGCGCGCAGGAGCTCTTTGCAAGCGTCCTCGCCAAGGAACTCGATGGTCGCATGATTTCGGTCAACGCGATGGCGCCGGGTGTCGTGAATACGCCGCTCTTCACTGACGGCAAGACGCCCCAACAGATCGCCGGCTTCGCCGCGCGCACCCCGCACAAGCGGCTCGGCGAGCCTTCCGACATCGCCGACGCCATTGCGGCGCTCTGCAGTGGCGATGGCGCCTGGATTAGCGGCCAGACCATCTTTGCCAACGGCGGAATCGTTTGAACTCGTGCCTTGATGAGTGAGCAATGAAACTGACGGGAAGCCGAGTACAGGCCGAGCACCCTGCTGCAGGCGACCAGCATTGATGGTCGGCACGCTCGGCTCCGCCCTGCCCGTTCAGCCCTGCTCTTCGGCGAGCGCCTTCTGCACCGCGGGCCGCTGCTCCATGCGCTTGCGGTGATCGGCCACCTTCGGCAGCGTCGCGATATCGACGCCGTCGCCTTCGAGCCATCCCGACAGCGTGTAGAGATAGGGATCGCAGACCGTGTACTGCTCGCCCATCACCCAGGGGCCCCTGAGCATGTTGCGCTCGATCAGCCCAAAGCAGGTTGCCATGGTCTTCGGCACCATGCGTTTCATGTCGGCGAAGGAGGATTCCTCGGCCGCCCAGCGCGGACCACGCATCTTGTGGGCATGGTTGATATGCACCGTGGAGCAGAGATAGCTGTTGAACGACTGAACCTGGGCAAACGCCCAGGCGTCTTCGAACGGCGCCAGCCTGGCATCGGGAAAGCTTTGCGCGATGAAGGCCAGCATCGCCGGCGTCTCGGTCAGAATGCCGCGATCCGTCACCAGCGACGGCACCCGCCCCTTCGGATTGATGGCGAGATATTCCGGGCTGTTCTGCTGGTTGGTCTTGAAATCGATCCGCTCGGCAGCGTAGCCGGCCCCGGTTTCCGCGAGCGCGATATGCGAAGCCCGCGCGCAGGTGCCGGGGGTGTAATAGAGCTTGAGCATGGTTGTCCTCACAATGGAAGCTGCAGGTTAGTGGTACGCCGTTCCGCCGTCCATCCCGGTCGGCCGATGACCGTCGCCGGAGTTTTCCCGGTTGCCCATGGCTACGCCGCCATGTCATGACCATGGAAACACAGACTGCAGCAAGGCGGACCGAGGGCGTATCATGACTGTTCTCATTGCAGGTGGCGGCATCGGTGGGTTGACGCTGGCGCTCAGCCTGCACCAGATCGGCGTTCCCGCCAAAGTACTCGAGAGCGTCTCCGAGCTGAAGCCGCTAGGCGTCGGCATCAACGTGCTGCCGCATGCGGTGCGCGAACTGATCGAACTCGGGCTGCACGACCGGCTGGACAAATCGGCCGTTCGCACCAAGGAGCTCGCCTATTTCTCCAAGCACGGCAAGCCGATCTGGAGCGAGCCGCGCGGCATCGAGGCCGGCTACAAGTGGCCGCAGTTCTCGATCCATCGCGGTACGCTGCAGCAGGTCCTGCTCGATGCCGCGATCGAACGGCTGGGCAGGGAGAACATCCTCACCAGCCACCATCTCACCGGATGGACCGAGACGAGCGATGGCGTCCGCGCTGAATTCATCGACAAGGCCACCGGCAAATCGCAAGGCGCTCACGAGGGCGCGCTGCTGATCGCGGCCGACGGCATTCACTCGGCGCTGCGCGAAAAGCTCTATCCGAAAGAAGGCCCGCCGATCTGGAACGGACGGATTCTCTGGCGCGGCGTCACCGACAGCGACGCCTTCCTGTCCGGCCGCACCATGATCATGGCCGGCCATGAGGTTTTGAAGTTCGTCTGCTACCCGATTTCCAAGCAGGCCGACGGCGCCGGCAAGTTCAGGATCAACTGGGTGGCCGAGCGGCACATGCCGCCGACCTACCAGTGGCGGCGCGAGGACTATAACCGCACCGCAAAACGCGAAGAGTTTCTGCCCTGGTTCAAGGACTGGAAATTCGACTGGCTCGATGTGCCCGGCCTGATCGAGGGCTGCCCGCAAGCCTATGAATACCCGCTTGTCGATCGCGATCCCGTTGCGCAATGGACGTTCGGCCGCGTCACGCTGATGGGCGACGCCGCGCATCCGATGTACCCGATCGGCTCCAACGGCGCATCGCAGGCGATTTTGGACGCCCGCGTCATCACCCGCGAGATCCTGGCAAAGGGCGCGACCAACGCCGCGCTCATGGCCTATGAAGCCGAGCGA
>DAIMKE010000598.1:0-4680 GCA_036721875.1 Bradyrhizobium sp.
CCGCTACCCCATTCTTGATCGCCTGCGGGGGAAACAAATGAACAATAACAATGACAGTTCCGAATTCGACTATGTGATCGTTGGCGCCGGCTCGGCCGGATGCGTGCTCGCCAATCGATTGACGGCCAATGGCAAGCATTCCGTGTTGCTGCTGGAGGCAGGGCCCAAGGATACCAACCTCTGGATCCACGTGCCGCTCGGCTATGGAAAGCTGTTCAAGGAAAAATCCGTCAACTGGATGTACCAGACCGAGCCGGAACCGGGCCTGAACGGCCGGCAGGTGTTTCAGCCGCGCGGAAAAGTGCTGGGCGGTTCGAGTTCGATCAACGGGCTGCTGTACGTGCGCGGCCAGCACGAGGATTACGATCGCTGGCGCCAGCGCGGCAATGCTGGCTGGGGTTACGAGGACGTGCTGCCCTATTTCAGGAAGGCCGAGAACCAGCAGCGCGGTCCGGACAAATATCACGGCGCGGACGGACCGTTGCCGGTGTCCGACTGGCGCCACCACGATCCCCTGTCGGAAGCCTTCGTCGTTGCCGCAGCCGAGGTCGGCATCCCGACCAATCCCGATTTCAACGGCGCGACCCAGGAGGGCGCGGGATTTTTCCAGACCACGACCAACCGCGGCCGGCGCGCCAGCACCGCATACTCCTATCTTCGTCCGGCGAAGACCCGCAGAAATCTGCATATCGAAACCTCGGCGCTGGCGCAGCGCATCCTGTTCGAAGGCCGTCGCGCCAAAGCGGTCGAATACAGGCAGGAGGGACGCGTGCGCACGGCGCGGGCGCGCAAGGAAATCCTGGTTTCCAGCGGTGCGTACAACTCGCCGCAATTGCTGCAGCTCTCCGGCGTTGGACCCGCGGACCTCTTGAGCCAGCATGGTATCGGGATCGTGCTCGATGCGCCCGGTGTCGGCAACGATCTGCAGGATCACATGCAGGTCCGATTGGTCACGCGCTGCGCGCAGAAAGTGACGCTCAACGACGTCGTCAACCATCCGATCCGCAAGATGATGGCCGGCCTTCAGTACGCGGCTTTCCGCAAGGGACCGCTGACGATTGCCGCCGGCACCTCGGGCGCGTTCTTCAAGACCAGCCCGCGGCTGGCCTCGCCCGATATCCAGATTCACTTCCTGCCGTTCTCCACTGACAAAATGGGCGAGAAGCTCCATGCGCTTTCCGGCTTCTCGGCCTCGGTCTGCCAGTTGCGGCCGGAGAGCCGCGGCTCGCTGCGCATCAAGAGCGCCGATCCGTCGGTGCCGCCGGAAATCCGCATCAATTACCTTGCGACCGAAACCGATCGCCGCGCCTTCATCGACGGCATCCGCATCCTGCGCAACATCCTCGCAGCTCCCGCGCTGAAGGCCTACGCGGTCGCTGAAGTGGATCCGGGCCCGAAAGTGAGCAGCGACGACGAGCTGCTGGATTTCTGTCGCCGCACCGGCAGCACGGTGTATCACCCGACCTCGACCTGCCGGATGGGCAGCGACCCGCTCGCGGTGGTCGACCAGCGCCTGCGCGTGCGCGGCACCGAAGGCCTGCGCGTGGTCGACGCGTCCATCATGCCGGACCTGATGTCGGGCAATACCAACGCGCCGACGATCATGATCGCCGAGAAGGCGTCGGATATGATTCTGGAGGATGCGAGGTAACGGTGACCACAATCGTAGCCCGCATGAGCGGAGCGACATGCGGGGACCTCTCGCAGCGTTGAGAGACCGGCCCCGGATATCGCTTCGCTCATCCGAGCTACAGGCCGCAGGCTACCCCTTGTACGCCCGCACCCGCTTCAGCATCTGCTCGACATGCGCGATCGGGGTGTCCGGCTGGATGCCGTGGCCGAGGTTGAAGATCAGCCGACCCTTGGCGTAGTTCGCCAGCACGTCGTCGACGGCGCGGTCGAGCGCGGCGCCGCCCGCGATCAGCGCCAGCGGATCGAGATTGCCCTGGATTGCGACGCGGGTTTGCACGCGCTCGCGGATCAATGACGGCTCGGCCGCCCAGTCGATGCTGACCGCGTTGACGCCGGTTGCCTCCACATAGGACGGCAGCAGCGCGCCCGCGCCACGCGGGAAGCCGATGATCTTGGCGTCAGGCACCTGCGCGCGAACGCCGGCGACGATGCGTTGCGCCGGTTCGATCGACCAGCGCTGGAACTCGCGCGGCGGCAGCACGCCGGCCCAGGTGTCGAAGATCTGCAGGCAGTCGGCGCCGGCCTCGATCTGGCCGATCAGATACTGGATCGAATTCTTAACCAGCACGTCGATGATCTCTGCGAACGCTTCCGGGTGGCGATAGGCCATCATCCGCGCCGGTGCCTGGTCCGGCGTGCCCTGGCCTGCGACCATGTAGGTCGCGACCGTCCACGGCGCGCCGCAAAATCCGATCAGCGCGATCTCGGGCGCGAGTTCGCGGCGTACGCGGCGCAGCGCTTCATAGACCGGTTCGAGCTTTTCGAAATCGGCATGTCTCGCCAGCGTTGCCACCTGCTCGGGCGTATCGAGCGGATCCAGCCGCGGGCCTTCGCCAGCCTCGAAGCGCACGGAGCGGCCGAGCGCGTAGGGGATCACGAGAATGTCGGAGAAGATGATCGCGGCGTCGAAATTGAACCTGCGGATCGGCTGCAGCGTCACCTCGGCGGCGTATTCCGGCGTGAAGCATAAATCGAGGAAGCCACCGGCCTTGGCGCGCAGTTCGCGGTACTCCGGTAGATAGCGGCCGGCCTGCCGCATCATCCATACCGGCGGCACTTCCTGCCTGCGGCCCGACAGCACTTCGATAAGGGGTTTGACGGCGGATTTCTGGGACAAATCGAAAGTTCCTGCGAAGTACCGATCTTCGCGCCTCTGATACACGCAGGTTCCTCATTGGCCAAGGAGAGATAGATGCATGAGGCGGAACCGGCGCCAGTCCGGGACGTTATGTCCGGAATGGAGGCACCTATGGCTGAGAAATTCAATCCTGCGGCGCATGACAAACACGCCGTCGACCCCCGGGAAGCCGCGAAGGCCGATCGGGAGATGCACGAAAAGCTCGAGAAGGGTCTTGTAGATACCTTTCCGGCGTCCGATCCCGTAAGCGCCGCGCAACCGGCGCCGTCAAAAGCCGATGGCGACCGCGAGAACGAGTCCCTGTGGGACAAGGTGCGCTCGGTTTTCAGGTAACGTCAACGCGCGAGGTCGCGTGATGAAGACTGAATTCAACCACGCCGCCAACGACTCGCCGCGCAGCGGCAGCACCAAGAAGGTCGCACCGGTCGTCGGTGTGGCGATCGTGATCGCAATCATCGTCTTCTTGATTGGCCCGAAGATGCTCGCGTAGCGTTGGTGTGCGATTGCAAGAACGGTCCCTTTGCGGGGCCGTTTCTTTTTTTGGCGGAGCCTCAATAATGCGGCGGTGGTTCGCTGGCCGGACCCGGCAGGTTGCTTTCAGCCTCCTGCAATCGCTCTTTCAGATCGGCCACCTGCCGTTTAAGTTTGTCTATCTCGGTCCATTGCGTCGTGATGGTCTGGTTCAGCGTCTCGATGGTCACATCCTGATAGGTCAGGCGCATTTCAAGCGCGTCGATCCGCTCGTTCAGTGCATCGACTTCAGTCATGCGAGCCATCGTTGCCCTTGTGCTCCCGCAGCCCGTGGCCCAGCGCCACACGTTCGTCGAACACGAAACATTCGCCGCGCCAGCGGCTTTCCGCTTCCGGCACGCCTTCGAGATAGCGAAGGATGCCGCCCTTGAGATGATAGACCTCATCAAATCCGTGCGCCAACAAATAGGCGCTGGCCTTTTCGCAGCGGATGCCGCCGGTGCAGAACATCGCGATCTTCCTGTGTTTTGCCGGGTCGAGCTGTTGCGCCGCGAATTCCTTGAACTGCCCGAAACTTTTGATGCCGGGATCGACCGCGCCTTCGAACGTACCCATCGCAACCTCGAACGCGTTGCGGGTATCGATCACGAGCGTATCGGGCGAGACAATCAGTTCGTTCCAGTCTGACGGTTCGACATACGTGCCGACCCGACGCGTCGGATCGACCGAACTGCCGAGCGTCACGATTTCCTTCTTCAGCCGGATTTTGAGCCGCTGAAACGGCATCTCGGCAGCGCCGGAGAATTTGAGCTCGAGATTGTCGAGCCGGCCGCCGAACAGGTCGCCTTGCTGCAGTTCGCTGACGAACGCGTCGATATCAGGGGCGCTGCCGGCGACCGTGCCGTTGATGCCCTCATGCGCCAGCAGCACGCTGCCCTTGAGCCCGAGGCCGGCCGCAAGTGTGCGCAGCGGCTCGCGCAGCTCCCGGAAGTCCGGCAGCGCGGCAAACTGGTAGAAGGCGGCGACCTTGAGTGGCATGGCGACCGTGTATCAGGCGGTCGGGGGAGGGGAAACCCCGCAGGGGAGCCTGCATTCCGTGCATTCCCTTGGTATGCCAGCCATTGCCCTGCCCGGGAAGAATATGCCAAGAACCGTCTCCAGACCCGCCCGGTCAGCCCCCGCGGGACGCCCAAGAAAATTCTGAGAAAATGCTGAAAAGAAAGCTCTCGCGATGAGGAATTTCCATTTCGCCGGCCGCTCGACGGTCCATGCCCAGAACGCGATGGTGGCGACCTCGCATCCGGACGCCGCCGTCGTGGCCATCGACGTGATGCGGGCCGGCGGCACTGCAGCTGACGCCGCGGTCGCCGCCTGCGCGC
>DAIMKE010000599.1:0-4679 GCA_036721875.1 Bradyrhizobium sp.
CCGCTGCCCGGACACATACCATCGCTGGTCGCCGCGATCGCGCCCGCGGTGAAGGCGTCGGCGCAGCAGAGTGGAAACGCGCTCGACAACGCCATCCGGCAGAACGTGATCGACAATGTGGCCAGGCTGAAATCGGCTGCTCCCATCCTCAATGCCGCCGTCGAGCAGAACAAGTTGAAGGTGGTCGGCGGCATCTATCGGCTGGCGACCGGCAAGGTCGATCTGTTGAGTTGACCTGCATCGCATAGCACGGGCCGCATCTCCGACCACCCGCAGTGACACCATGGTCGGCTTCAAGAAGTTGTCATTGCTTTTGCGCTGCCGTTCGATGCGATCCGTCGTATAGTCCAGCCAAGGGGGAAACGGTTCTGCATCACGTGGATACCACCTGAAATCGCAGCAACGGAGGTCCGCCATGAAAGTCAAGGACGCGATGCACAAGGGCGTCGACTGGGTCAGCCCCGACACGCCGATCACCGAAATCGCAAAGCTGATGCGAGCGCATGATATCGGCTGCATTCCGATCGGCGAGGACGATCGGCTCGTCGGAATGGTCACCGATCGCGACATCGTCTGCAAAGGGCTTGCCGGTAACGGTTTCGATGTTGCCCGCGCCAAGGCCCGCGACGTGATGACCGATGGCATCCACTGCTGCCGCGAGGACGATGACCTCGCCAAGGCCATTCATCACATGGAAACGCTGAAGGTCCGCCGGTTGCCCGTCATCAACAAGAACAAGCGGATGGTCGGCATGATCAGCCTGGGCGACGTCAGCCATTCGACATCGGGTGACCTGATGTCAGGTTATGTGAAGAGCGTTTCAGCCCATCACTGAACCGCGGCTGGCCCCTCAGTCGAGGGCCGCCTGAAACGACTGATCGCGGCGGTTCGACCGCGATCAGGCAGGATAGGTCGCTCAGCCGCGCCGGCGCCAACGCTTGCGGTCGAGCGAGACCTCAATCGTGCGTGGTGAAGTGGCCGTGCCAGGCCTTCTCGGTCAACCGTGCGAACTGCTCGCCGTTGAGGCGGATGAGCGTGGCGTGGTCGCCGCCCTCCATGTAGATCTCGCGCCGCGTGTCGATGCTGTCGTCGATGATGACATCGAGCCCGTAGCACTCGCCGACTGGCGGCACCGCACCCCGTTCGCAATCGTCGAACAGCGTTGCGACCTCCTCTTCGGTAGCCAGATCGACCCTGTGACCGAGTTGTATCTTCAAGGCCGACATATTCAGATGGTGGGACGCGGGCAGGATCGCCATCATGTAGCCGACGTCGCGGCGAAGCACGACGGCCTTGGCGAGCGCGTCGCCCGGCACATGGCAAGCCTCGGCCGTGCGCGTCGACGACATGGTGGGCGCGTGAGGGATCACATCATAGGTGACGGTGTCATCCAGGAACTTCTGCAGGGTCGGGGAAACGGTCATGGCGGTTCCTCCACTACGATGGGCAATCGGCACACCCGGAGGAACTCGCTTCGTCGCCTCACGATGCGGGCGATTGCGGTCCTGCCGACGATACGCCTGTCGGCAGGCAGCGACAATGCGAATCTAGACGGAACCGGTGCGGCGGCGGCGGTGCACCGGAGGGCACAGACAAAAACCGCAAAACAACCCCATGCAAAGTAGATGGGGTTCGATTTGATGTGCGCGGCGCCTTGCTGGTACCGCATTTTGTTCAAGAAATGTTCAGATGAACGCGCGTTCCATGTCGCGTTTCTTGCCGCGTTCGGGGCGGCGAAAGGATGCGATCGATGCGTTTTGCAAGAAGCCTGTTTGTTTTCTCGATGTGCCTGGTCACGATCTCGGGACTGGCAGGGTATTTGGGCGCTGCCGCCGCGCAGCAGCCGGAAAAGCGCATTGCCCTGGTGGTCGGCAACGCCGCCTATGCGAAGTCGCCGCTGGCGACCGCGGCCAACGATGCCGGCCTGATCGCGCAGACCCTGCAGGCGGCAGGCTTCGACGTGATCGGCGCGCGCGATCTCGACGGCGACACGCTGCGCAAGAGTTTCCGCGACTTCATCAACAAGGCCGAGACTTCGGGCCCGGACACCGTGGCGATGGTCTATCTCGCCGGTTACGGCCTGCAACTGGCCGGCGACAACTATTTCGTGCCGGTCGATTCCGCGATCAACCGCGACACTGATGTCCCGATCGAAGCGTTGCGTGTCGGCGACTATGTCCGGCAACTCGCCTCGCTGCCGCTCAAGGCCGGGATCGTCGTGCTGGACGCGGCGCGGCAGCAGCCTTTCGTCAGCGGACAGATCGCCAGCGGGTTTGCGCTGGTCGAAGCCGAGCCGCACATGCTGATCGCGTTCAACGCGGCTCCCGGAACGGTGGCGCCGCCGGAGCAGGGATCGTACGGCATCTATGCCCAGTCGCTGGCCGAGATGATCCGGACCGGCGGATTGCCGCTGCCGGAGGTTTTCAACCGCCTGCGGCTGCGGGTCAATGAAGCCAGCAAGGGCGCGCAGGTGCCGTGGGACAGCCAGAAGGTCGATGCGCCCTTCATGTTCTTCGAGCGGGCGCCGGATGCGCCAACTCCTGCGCCGGCAGATCAGGTCGCCGCCATCCGCGACAAGCCGATCCGCGATCTCGGCGTGCAGGAGGCCTACACCGCCGCGCTCGAGCGCGACACGCTGCAGGGGTATGAGGATTTCCTCGGCGCCTATGGCAGCGATCCGCTGGCAAAGCGGGTGAGGGCGATCGTTGCGGCGCGGCGCGAAGCGATCACCTGGCGTCGTACGTATCGCACCGACACTCCGAATGCCTATTGGTCGTATTTGCAGCGCTATCCGCGCGGGCCGCATGCCGGCGACGCGCGCCGCCGTCTTGCCATTCTCACCGCGCCGCTCGAGCCGCCGCCGACCTTCGATGTCATCGACTACGACGTGCCGCCGCCGCCGCCCGACGAATTCATCTATATCGATCGTCCCGTGCTGGCGTTCAGCGATCCCGAGTTCGATTTCGTGCCGCCGCCACCGCCGCCGGTGTACTACCTGCCGCCGCCGCCGGATGATTTCATCGTGCTGCCGCCGCCACCGCCGCCGGTTGCGCTGTTCATCCTGCCGCAGCCGATCTTCGTGCCGATCCCGGTCTATGTGCGGGCGCCGGTGTATGTGGCGCGGCCGCCGAACAACATCATCTTTGCCAACATCCACAACAGGGACGTCATCAACAACGTCATCAACCGGCCGCCTCCGCCGGGCGTTCCCGGCCCTGTGCCGGGCGTGAAGGGTGGCGGCAGGCCCAACGGCGCCGTTCCGGCGCCGGTCGTGGCGGGTGCGCCGGGGCAGGGCGGTGCCACGCCGGTGCTGCCGCCTGCCGTCGCGCAGAGGGCCACGCTGATCCAGCAGGGCCGAGCGCCGGTGCCACCGAGCGCGTCGATCAATCCTGCCGTGAGGACGGGTTTGCCGGGCGCGCCAAATGCGCCGGGCGGACCGACCAGGATGCCAAACGCGACACAGCCGGCAACTGCGCCGGGCGTGCTGGCGCCGAACCAGGCGTCGCCGAGGCCCAATGCGCTGCCGATTCCAGGCACCAAGGGGGCACCGCCCGCACCGCCAAGCGCGGCCGTACCGCCTCCGGGCGCGGTCAATCCGGGTGCGAGGCTTGCGCCGGGCGCCACCCCACCGGCAGCCGTGCCTCCGGCCGCGCCCGGTGCGCCTGTCGGCGCCAGGCCCGCAATAGGGGCGACGGCTCCTGCGGCTCCGGCCGCACCGGCGAGACCGGGGCTCACGCGGCCCGCGCCGGGGATGCAGGCTGCACCGGTCGCTGTACCGGACGCTGCCAGACGACCTGGGGTCGTCGCGCCGCCGCCCGGTGCCTCCGCGCCTTCGAGACCTGCGGCGGCGATTGCGCCGAGACCGCAGCCGCAGCCTGAAATCCGGCGAGCGCCGCCGCCAGCCGCGGTGGTGGCACGGCCGCCGCCGCCGGCTGCCCGCGTCGCGCCACCGCCACCTCCGCCGAGGATGGCGGCTCCGCCGCCGCGGGTCGTCGCGCCGCCACCACCTCGGATGGCCGCGCCACCGCCACCACGGATGGCTGCACCGCCGCCGCCACCGCCGCGGATGGCTGCACCGCCACCACCGCCGCCTCGGATGGCCGCGCCGCCACCGGCCCCTGCGCGGATGGCTGCGCCTCCGCCGCCGCGCCCGGCGGCTCCGGCTCCTGCGGCCAGGGGAGGATGCCCGCCCGGCGTTCCGAGGTGCTGATTGTTTCGAGCGAGGGAATAGGAGTGTGGCCGGTCCGGCCCTAAATAGCCGGGCCGCAAGGCCCGTAGAATCGGCCTTATTTCCTTGCTTCTGGCTGGAATCCGGCTATACACCGCGCCATCTCACACGGAAACATGGCTCACAAGGCCGTCCGGTGGCAGCCGGGGCGAGAACGCTCCGTTTTGCTCACACGTTTCCGGAGGAACCAACCGGAGAATTAGAACGATGGCGCTACCCGACTTCACCATGCGTCAGCTGCTCGAAGCTGGCGTGCACTTTGGCCACCAGGCCCACCGCTGGAATCCGAAAATGGCTCCGTTCATTTTCGGCACCCGCAACAACATCCACATCGTCGACCTCGCCCAGACCGTGCCGATGCTGCACCAGGCCCTCCAGGCCGTCAGCGACACGGTGGCCAAGGGCGGCCGCATCCTGTTCGTCGGCACCAAGCGCCAGGCGCAGGACGGTG
>DAIMKE010000600.1:0-4668 GCA_036721875.1 Bradyrhizobium sp.
GCCCTGATCACAAGCCAGCATTTCGCCATTGAGTTGATCGACCTGCCAGCGAACTCGAATTGGGCGCTCAATGCCGATCGAGAAACCTGGATCCTTGCGATCGAGGGCCGGGCGCGGATCGGGGTGACGAGCATATCGGTCGGTGACGCCGTCTTCATCGAGGGCGATCGAACCGGCATCGAGGTCGGCGCGGGCGGCATGAGCGGCCTGATGGCGTATCCGGGACCTGATTCCCTTGCCGCCCTGCTGGAGGACGTCGCAGAACTGACCAAATCTGTCGGCATGTCCGCCGGCCATTTGCCGAGATCAAACAAGACTGTCGAGGTACAAGCATGACGCCGCTCCGCCGCATCGCCGTTGTCGGCAACTCGCTGCCCCGCCGCTGTGGGATCGCAACCTTCACGACCGACCTGCAGCAGGCGATCTCGACGTCACGCCCGACTCTCGAGGCCTGCATCGTGGCGATGACCGATCATGGCCAAACCTATGATTATCCCAAGGCGGTCGCTTTTCACATCCAGGACGACAAGATCGAAGAATACATCCGTGCCGCAGACTTACTGAATGCCGGCCGGTTCGACACCGTGTGCCTGCAGCATGAATTCGGAATTTTCGGTGGCGAAGCCGGCGGCCACGTCCTCGAATTGCTGTCGCGCCTCACCATGCCTGTGGTGACGACGTTCCACACAGTGCTGGCAAATCCGACCGCCGCGCAACGCGCAGTCATGGAGCGCATCGTCGATGCCTCGTCGAAGGTCGTTGTGATGGCCAACAAGGGTCGCGAACTGCTGCGCAGCGTCTATCAGGTGCCGGACGACAAGATCGAGGTCATAGCCCACGGCATTCCCGACGTCGCGCTTGTCGCGCCCGATGCCGCGAAGGCAAGGCTCGGATTTGATGGAAAGTCGATCATTCTGACATTCGGCCTGCTGTCACCCAACAAGGGCATCGAAGTCGTGATCGACGCTATGCCGTCGATTCTGAAGCGTCGCGCCGATGCGTTGTATGTCGTCCTTGGCGCAACGCATCCGAATCTGGTTCGAGAACAGGGCGAGGCGTATCGCAACAGACTGATGAGGCGGGTGCGCGAACTTGGCGTGGAGGACCACGTTGTGTTCCTCGATCGCTTTGTCGATCTGCCCACGCTGCTCGAATTCATCTCGATGTGCGACGTCTATGTCACGCCCTATCTCAACGAGGCGCAGATGACGTCGGGAACGCTGGCCTACAGCTTCGGACTGGGGAAGCCCGTCGTTTCGACGCCTTACTGGCATGCTCGCGAACTGTTGGCCAATGGACGCGGCGTCCTGGTCCCGTTCGGTGATGCGACAGCGATCGGCAGCAGGATCGCTGAATTGCTCACCGATGACGTTCGCCGGCAAGCTATGTGTCGGCGCGCCTATGCGGTGAGCAGGACCATGACTTGGGAACGCACCGCCGAGCACTACCTGTCCGTTTTCGAGAGCGCGTCCCAGGGGCACTGGCTCAAGGTCATCGCGCCCTCCAACACGGGCGTTCCGGAGCTACGCGGCCCTGCGGCGCCGGAGATGCAAATCGGCTATTTCCTGTCGATGTGCGACGATACCGGCCTGTTCCAGCACGCCGTGCATTCGGTGCCCGATCGCTCGCACGGCTATTGCGTCGATGACAACGCCCGAGCGATGCTTTTGGCCTGCGCCCTCAATAGTCCAGGCGAACAGCCGCTGTCGGAAGTCTTGACGGCTCGCTTCGCCGCGTTCGTGCAGCATGCATGGAATCCCGACACCGGGCGGTTTCGCAACTTCATGGGCTTCAATCGAACCTGGCTCGAAGCCAGCGGGTCGGAAGACAGCCACGCGCGGACGCTTTGGGCGCTCGGTGAAACCGCGCGCAGCGACGCAACTCCGTCGCGGCGCCAGTGGGCGGCTGCCTTGTTCGCCGAGGCTCTGTCGACTGTAGAGACCTTTCGATCTCCGCGGGCGTGGGCGTCCACCCTGCTGGGTTTGGGCGCTTATTGCGCCATGGCTCCCGATGATCTCCACGCCCAGGAGATTCGGAATTCTCTTGCCGACAGGTTGATGTCCTGTCTGGCTTCGGTCGAAACGCCGGATTGGGTGTGGTTCGAGGAAGGGTTGGCTTACGACAACGCCCGCCTGCCGCAGGCGCTGATGATGACAGGCGCGGCGACGCAATCGCCTGAACACGTGCAGGCCGGATTGAGGTCTCTGCGCTGGCTGATGACCCGACAAACGTCGCCGGCAGGGCATTTCCGCCCCGTCGGAACCGCCGGCTTCGGCGAGTTGCGGCAACTTCCCCGCGCATTTGATCAGCAGCCCGTGGAAGCGACGGCGACGATCGCTGCCTGCCTCACGGCATGGCGGGCGGATGGCGATGCCGAGTGGAAAGCACTCGCGACCCGTGCGTTCACCTGGTTTCTCGGCAGCAACGACCTGTCAGTGGCGCTGGTCGATCCGCACACCGGCAGTTGCCGCGACGGACTCCACCCCGATCGCGCCAATGAAAATCGCGGCGGCGAGTCGGTTGTGTGTTATCTGCTTGGGCTTGCGGAGATTCGCCAGCTTGCGCGCGTCAACGCCGGCTTGGCCAAACCCGCGGCACTGCGCGCCATGGGCGCCTGAATCTTGCCGCCTGCTCCAGCGATCGAGGACACCGTGTCACAGGCCATCTTCCTGAACCGGCAGGCGCTTTATATGCGTCCCGATCCCGCGCGAGTGATCGTGCGCCCGTTCAAGCCGGCGACTGAACCCCGCGATTTCAACCCGACCGACAAGACGCGGGCAAATCATATCGTCGACCGGGTTCTCGCCCTCGACTCCGAAGCCGTTGCTTCCCAACTCGCGGACGTTCTTGAAAATTTCCTCGGACGGCATCGGAACCTGCTGGAGAAGTTCGAGGCCCGCGCGAACGAAATGGAGGAGGCTTTTGCAGCCCATGGCAGCTTTTCAAAGATCCAGCGCCAGTTGATTGGAGCCTATTTTCTCAATGAGTATTCGTTCGAAGCCTCTGCCTTGTTCAATCCCAGCATCGTGCCGCACCCCGACCAATCGAATGCGCCGAAGGGCGGCCTGCGCTTCATTCTCAGCCTCCGTGCCATCGGCGAAGGGCATGTGTCGTCACTGACGTTTCGGGCCGGCACATTCGCAGCCGACGGCAGCGTGACCGTTGATTCGACGGCACGGCTTGCCTCGAGTCCCCGGATTTGTCATCGCGCATCCGGACCGGACGGCGATCATGTCGAACTGGTCTTCAAGCCCGAGGAAGAGCTCAGCGAGCGCGTCATCTTTCCGGTCACCGAATCCCAATCGAACGGCATCGAGGACGCCCGCTTTGTCGAGTTCAGCGATGGCGGCCGAAAAACCTACTACGCCACCTATACCGCCTATAGCGGGCGGGCAATCCGTTCCGAACTGATCGAGACCCGCGACTTCATGTCGTTCCGGTTGGCGCCCTTGAGGGGCCCTGCGGCACGCAACAAGGGCATGGCGCTGTTCCCGCGCAAGATCGGCGGCAAATACGCCATGATCGCGCGACAGGACAATGAGAACCTGTACCTGAACTATTCAGACGACCTGTACACTTGGGGCGACGGCCAGGCCATTCTGAAACCGGAATTTCCCTGGGAGTTCGTTCAGATCGGCAATTGCGGATCGCCTATCGAGCTCGATGAAGGGTGGCTGCTGCTGACGCATGGCGTCGGCCCGGTGCGCAAATACTCGATCGGGGCGGCGTTGCTCGACAAGAACGACCCCTCGAAGGTGCTGGCCCGCTCCCGCGAGCCGTTGCTGCGGCCCGAGCCGTCGGAGCGCGAGGGATACGTCCCCAACGTCGTCTATACATGCGGGGCGATCCGGCACAACGACCACATCATTCTGCCATACGCGGTGTCGGATACCTTCTCTAATTTCGCGACCATCAAGATTTCGGCGCTGATGCAGGCGATGAGAAGTTGACCGCCGCTTGAGTAGCGCCAATTCGTCCATTGAAAGTCAGGGAGCCTGAATGAGCGAGCGACTTGAAACGCTGAAGAAAGCCCGTGCGCGCATGATCGAGGACAGGGACGCGCATGCGAAGGTGCTGGCCGCTCCTTTTGACCGGGACAAGGCCGAGCGGGCACGCAACAAGTTCATCGAGATTCAGATGCTGGTCGACGCGCTGGATCGCGCCATCCGTGGAGAGGAAGTCGTTTTGCCGAAAGGCTGAACCGCGGCGGCGCGGCATCAACTAAGGCATAGCTATTCGGGGGCGAAGGGCGCACAGTTGCGCAATGCGAGTCTTCAGATTGCGCCGAACGAACTTCCTGGTTCAAGCCCCTGATCCCACGGCAGGAGATGAGTGCAGGCCTGGCGCCATCCTTCGGACGTCGGCCAGGCTTGAAGGGGCGAGGTGATGCCTACGCTATCGAAACTCCTGCTGGAGAATGGGTTGCCCGATCTTCCGGTGCTGCTGATCGAGCCGCATCGCAACCACAGGGGAATCTGGCGCATCAAGTTCAGCTATGAAACGGGCGAGCCGTTCTCCATGGCTGCGACCCAGGCATCGATCATGGCTTCCTGTCTGCATGAGATCGGGGAAATCGAGCTGGCCGAAGATATCAATGGTGCGACGAGAAGTGCTATGCGCTACGCGACAATGTGAGATTTGCCGTTCAATGGCGGCGTCATCATCAAC
>DAIMKE010000601.1:0-4663 GCA_036721875.1 Bradyrhizobium sp.
GTTCCAGCCGCTGCGCTTCCAGCAGGCGGCCCTGGTTGTTGAGTTCGTCGAGCCGCAGTTTCAACTCGCTCTTGATCGACTTGATCGCCTGCACCAGCGTCGGGCGCGGCGTCACATAGTGCGAGTTGGCGTAGATCTTGATGAATTCGAGATCGTCCTGCTTGTGGCCGGTGAGCGGATCGAACTCCTCGATGTTTTCGACAGTGTCGCCAAACAAATTCACGCGCCAGGCGCGGTCCTCATAGTGCGCGGGGAAGATGTCGATCACGTCGCCGCGGACGCGAAAAGTGCCGCGGGTAAAGTCGGCCTGGGTGCGCTTGTATTGCAGGGCGACGAGGTCGGCGATCAACTGCCGCTGGTCGATGCGCTCGCCCTTCTTCAGCGCAAAGGTCATCGCGGTGTAGGTCTCGACCGATCCGATACCGTAGATGCATGAGACGGAGGCCACGATGATGACGTCGTCGCGCTCCAGCAGCGCGCGCGTCGCCGAGTGGCGCATGCGGTCGATCTGCTCGTTGATCGAGGAGTCCTTCTCGATGTAGGTGTCCGTGCGCGGCACATACGCTTCAGGCTGGTAGTAGTCGTAATAGCTGACGAAGTACTCCACCGCGTTGTCGGGGAAGAAGCTCTTGAACTCGCCATAGAGCTGGGCGGCCAGCGTCTTGTTCGGCGCCAGGATGATCGCGGGGCGCTGCGTGGCCTCGATTACCTTGGCCATGGTGTAGGTCTTGCCGGAGCCGGTGACGCCGAGCAGCACCTGCGTGCGGTCGTTGCGGTTGATACCCTCGACCAGTTCCTTGATGGCGGTCGGCTGGTCGCCCTTCGGTTCGTATTCGGACTTGATGACAAAGGGCACGCCGCCTTCGGATTTTTCGGGGCGTGGCGGCCGGTGCGGCGTCCAGATTCTCACCTGGCCGTCGTCGCCCTCGAATTCCGGGCGACCGTCGCGGATCAAATTCTCCAGCGCATCTGCCGTCGCCTTGACGCCGAGCGCTTCCATCTTGTTGCGCGGCGGGCGGGCCAGCGCCTCGTCGTCGTCCTCCGCGGTGGGCAGGCCGAGCTGGCGCGCGAGTTCGGGATCGAGCGTCGGGATCGTTGCCGAGGTGCCGTAATTAGCTTGCGGCGCTTCGTCGAAACCCTGTCGCGATGCATCGCGTTTGGCGACGTCCTCGCCGGTTCCCCTGGTCGAGGCCCGCGCCCGGTGCGCGGCGGCCTCGCCGCTGGCGCGGCGATCCCAGGAATTATCCGGCGGCGGCTGCAGGCCGGTGCCCGAGCCCATGCCGGCATCGCCGCGGTTGATCGCGGGATTGAGCAGTTCGGCCAGCGCCGGCCCGATCGGTTGAACCTCGGGCCGGTGGGCTTTGGATTTAGGGGTTTTGCCGGGCTTTTTGGGAGTGTCGGGTTTCTTCGCCATCAGGCGAATATGGGATGACTCAGCGAGTGAGAAAAGGGCAAATGCCCGCGCGGATGCGGGCCGTTGTCCTGTCAGCAGATGTCAGCAAGAGATTCGGAACCGGCAGCGTTCAGACGCAGCGGTCGTTGTCCGCTTTGGCCGGCGTGCCCTTGACGATATCGAGATGAATTCCGCCGCAGTGTGTGCAGCGCATGGTCCAGTATTCGGCGCCGCCGCGGCCGGGGATGATGCGCAGGACCGCGAGCGACGCGCTGCAGTCCGGGCAGTTGGCCAATGCCGGTGTCGCCTGAATCCGTTCGGGTTGTGGGACGATCTTGATGGTGGCGCCGCTTACGTCGCCAGCCGCGGCATGAAGCGGTCGATGTGCGCTTTCGCGTCCGCGATCGCCGCGTCCGGATTCGACCAGGCGAAACCGACTTCGAGCGCCGGAAATGACAGGCCATCGATGACGACCGGCTCCAGGTCGGTCCGTTGAATCCTGGCGTGCCATAGCCCTCTCCCTGCCTCGAACGACTGAATCTCAAAGCCGCCGTAAATCATGGCGTGTCTCCCGGGATTTCCCATGGCAGCACAACACCACGGCATGGCGGCGGCCGATGTGAACGGCTTCACAAGTCGGGGAGTTTTTCGGCAGCGAGGTCGTCATCGCCCGCGAAGGCGGGCGATCCAGTATTCCAGAGACAGCAATTATCGAATCGAGGGCCCTCGGCGTACTGGATACCCGCCTGCGCGGGTATGACGGGCTGAGGTCGGCGCGCTTGTCAGCGAAAAGCGCGGATGTGGTCGGCGAGCACGGCGGCATCTTCGCCGACGCCGGACAGGAACGAGGAGTTCAGTTTCGACAGCCACTGCAGGCCGAGGAAATACAGGCCGGGCACGGACGTGATGCCGTTGTTGTGGACGGCGTCGCCCTTGGCATCGATGACGGGGACGTCGATCCAGCCGAAATCGACGCCGTAGCCGGTGGCCCAGATCACCGAAGTGATTCCTTCCGCAGCGAGATCGAGCCGCTGCAGCGGTGTGGTGACGCAGGGCGGGTCGGGAAGGGTTGTTCGGGCGCCCGGTTCTTCCGGCAACTGCAGGCCGCGGCGTTTGACATACTCGTCCACGATATCGAGGAAAGTGGTGAAGGCGAGGTCGCCGTTGGCCAGGCTATCGGCAAGGCCGGGCGCGATCTCGATGACGCCGTCCTGGGCCGCCTCCAGATGTCCGATCAGGATCATGCCGTCGGCGGCGAAGTTGCGGAAGTCGATGGTGCGGCCGCCATAGGCGCCGGAAATGACGGGGCCGAGCCGCGCAGGTCCGCGCTGCTCCGGCGTGATGTGATCGATGCGCATCGCAGCCAGCCACCAGATGAAGTCGCGGCTGCGGTAGCGGCGCGGCATGCGGCGATGCCTTCCGACCGAGAGGTAGACGCGACGGCCGGCGCGCTGCAGTTCCTCGGCGATCTGCGCGCCCGACGCGCCGGCGCCGGCGACCAGCACGGCGCCCGGGGGAAGCTGTTCGGGATTGCGGTAATCGCTGGCGTTGACCTGAAACACCCCGAGCTCGCGCGACAGCTCCGGCACCAAAGCGCGCTGATAGGGACCGGTGGCGACGACGACATTGTCGGCCTCGATCGTGCCGTCCCTGGTCTCGGCGATGAAGCCGCGACCGTCCCGTTGCGACAGCCGCGTCACCTCGACGCCGCAGCGGATCGGGGGCGCGACGAATTCGGCATAGGCGTCGATGAACTCGATGATTTCGGCCGTGCTGGCGAACCCATCCGGGTCGCTGTGCGGAAACGGAAAGTCCGGCAACCGTACCGACCAGTTCGGAAACTGGAACTGCAAACCGTCCCAGCGTTCGCTACGCCAGCGCTCGGCGATGCGCTGCCGCTCCAGCACCAGATGCGGCAGCCCGCGCTGCTTGAGGCGATGGCTCATGACCAGGCCAGCCTGGCCGCCGCCGATCACGAGGGTCGCTATCTTTTCATCCGGCATGGCGCTGGCCCCTGCGACGCGCAGCGGGTTCTACCGCCGAGCGAATAATCCAGCGCCTGAACGCGGCAAAATCGCGTTGCCCGGCGTGGAATCCCCGATAGACCAGATACCAGCGCATGCCTTTCGGCACGCTTAACGCGAACGGCGCGATCAGCCGGCCGGCGGCGAGGTCGTCGTCGATATAGGGCCGGATGCCCATGGCGACGCCGAGGCCGTCGACCGCGGCCTGCAGCGCCTGGCCGTAGAACTGAAACTCCGGTCCGCGTGCGCTGATTCGCGCGACGCCTGCGGCCTTCAGCCATGATGGCCAGTCGTCGGGGGAATGCGCTACCCGCAGCAAAGTGGGGCCCTTCAGATCGCCCGGACGCTTGAGCTGGCTGGCCAGCCGCGGCGCGCAGACCGGAAGCAAATCGGCCGCAAACAGCGGCTCGGCGGTCAGGCCCGGCCATTCGCCATCGCCAAGCTGGATACCGCAGCTCCAGTCGTCGCCGAACGGCGCCGCCGCGCCGCCGGTGGTGATTCGCACATCGATATCGGGCTCCTCTTTGCGGAAATCCGCCAGCCGCGGGATCAGCCATTTCATCGCAAAGGTCGGCCCGACGCCGATGGTGAGCACGCGGACGCCGCTCGGCGCCGTCACCTGCGCGGTCAGGCTCGCCAGCGCATCGAAAATCGGCGTCAGCCCGCTCTGGTAGGCACGGCCCGCCGCCGTGGTGATCAGGCGGTTGGCCTTGCGCTCGAACAGTGCGACGCCGAGTCGCTGCTCCAGGAGATGCACCATCCGGCTCACGGCGGCGGCGGAGACGTTGAGCTCGGCGCCGGCCGCCGCGAAGCTGCCGCCGCGCGCCGCGGCTTCGAACGCCTTGATGCCATTGAGAAAAAGCAGCCGCCGCACATGACCCTCAGGAAAACTGATGCCAGGGCAAGATAACTCAGTTTGCGCGCCGCTTCCAAGCGCGGCAGATATGTTTCCGGAGAGATTCCGATGACCCCGCTGATGATCGCCGCCCTCGGGGCGCTCATGGTCGCAACCGCGTTCCTGTCGGGGCTGTTCGGCATGGCCGGCGGGATGATCCTGATCGGTGTGTTGCTGACCTTGATGCCGCTGCCGACGGCGATGGTGCTGCATGCGGTCACGCAGATGGCCTCGAACGGCTGGCGCGCTTTTCTGTGGCGGGCGCATATCCGCTGGCGGCCGGTCTTCGTCTATCTGATCGGCTGCGCGCTGGCGCTGGGGCTCTGGTCGCTGACGCGGTATGTGCCGGAC
>DAIMKE010000602.1:0-4217 GCA_036721875.1 Bradyrhizobium sp.
GTATGAACGCTGAAGGAGCCAACGATGAATTCGACCGATGCATTCGCTTGAAGTTAGACGCTCCTCTTACGGTTGCGGTGCCCGGCGCCCGACTTTTGACGTAAGCATTCGCATCCAACAATCCGCCTGAATTTCGTCGGACCCATCTGACAATGCCGGTCGATCTTTATAGTGGCTCTGAAAAACCTAATGATATCTTAGATTTATAGAAAGCAATCACGAGAAATACTGATTGTCTGATATCAGATAAGAATAATGTGAATCACAATTGTTCCGAGGTTCTGAGCATTTGAGCGCATGAATAATTGACCTAAGTTCAATTCATAGCGCAGAGAGCACGAATTGGCTTCTATGACGCTTAGCGCAGTCAGCGAAGCACCGAAGAGTGGCCGGGGTCTCCTCGATTAGCTCAATTTGCGGCAACTCATCCAGATCTGATGACGTTCGCCAAAGGCAGATGACTTGCTAAGGACGGCATCCAAGGCAAGCTACTATGCTCCAGTTCCGTGCTGTTTCGCACGGGGGTGTAAGGGGGAATTCGTCGTAGCCAATGCGATTCCCGCGATGATCACAACAAAAGCCACAGGGTGAAACCACGCCAGCCTCTCGCCGAGAAAAACCGCGGCAAGTCCAGCGCTGAAAACTGGTAGGAGGTGCATGAACATCCCCGTCGTAGCTGGTCCGAGCGTGGCGACGGAACGGTTCCAGCAGACATAGGCCAGGATCGACGGAAAAACCGCAAAATAGAGCAAACCGAACGCAATCCGTGGCGTGGGCACAAATGTTCCGACCGCATTCGTTTCCGCGAGGACGAAAGGAACATGGAAGAGGACACCGAATGCAGCCGTAACCCCGAGCAGAGATAGCGCCTCAAGTCCAGGTGGCCGCCATCTGATCAGGACGGTGTAAAATGCCCAAAAGCTCATGCCGATAAAGACGAGTACCTCGCCGCGGCTAATCGAGAAGTGGGCGAGCGAGATCAGATCGCCGCGCGTGATCACCAGAGCGGCCCCGACCAGCGAGACCAGAATGCCGACGGCTCGCCGCGGCGCCACTAGTTGACCGAGCAGAACGCGTGCGATCAGGATCGTGACCACTGGAAGCAAAGCGTTGACAAGGGCCGCGTTGACGACCGTCGTGTGATGCAGGGCGGTATAGATGAAGCAGTTGAAAGCGGTCACTCCGACCGCTCCCAGCAGCGCCAAAAACGGAAGCTGGCGCTGGATCCTCGTCCAGTCGCGCCGCGTTGGCCGCCAAATGAACGGCAGCAGAATGAGAAATGCCAGCAGCCAGCGCCAGAAGGACATCTGTATCGGCGGGATATCGTCACGTATCAGCCGGGCAATCAGGAAATTGCCCGACCAGAACAGCGGTGCAAGCACCGCGACCCAATAGGCGGCCGGAGCGGCGCCCGCAGACGAGCGCGTTAATCCGGCCCTGGAATATTCAGCCATTCGCTTGCTTCTTCGCCTGGCGGACTTCGGTATAACGTCCTAGGATCGAATTGACTCCAACAGCAAGCAGGAACACAATAAGTAAAAGTGCGTACATGCGTGGCATATTGAAAGTCGCGTAGGTTTGAATGACGGCGTAACCCAGTCCTTGATTTGCGAGTTTTGTCTCGGCTAGGAGTGTTCCGACGATCGCGACTCCCAAACCAATACGGATTCCATTGAGAACAGGAACCCGCATGGCTGGGATGTAGATTTTCATAAACATCTGAGCGGCATTTAGACGAAAGCTCATTCCGACTCGGATTAGTACCTGATCCACCTCGCGCATCGAACTCGCAACGCTGACGGCCACGGGAAAGAAGCAAGAAAGGGCCCCCATGGCGATCTTCGATCCAACACCAACGCCAAACCACATGATCATGATCGGGAAGAAAATGATCTTCGGCGTTGGACCGAGATAGTGCAGCAGAGGCTCGAAGGCATGGCCGAGATAGCGGTTACGGCCAAGGACAACCCCGACGGCAATGCCACTTCCGCCCCCTATCGCCACCGCCAGCAGCACCTCACTGACTGTGATGCCGAGGTTCCAATAAAAGCCGCCGTCGAGAAAGAGCAGAACGAATTCTTTCGCGATGAGCGACAAAGACGGGACGACATCGCGATAGAGCAATCCGGACCGCGCGAGTGCCTCCCATGCGACAACAATCGCCGCTAGTATTGCCAATCGCGTCAGAATGACCGATCGAGATTCATCGGCTGCGGTATTTGAGACCGACTTCGCCGGTTCTCGCATGGCAAGCAACTGCATGATTTAAGTCCCAGGACAGTCAGAATTACCGGCGCGGTGGAATCCGGATCAGATCGTCGAGCTGTACCTTCGTCAAAGGCTGCGCGGTATATTTCAGCGCAACGGCATCAGGTACGATAGTCTCCAGTCCAACGATACGATCGGGATTCAGCGCCTCTTTCGGGAAGAACTCATCTCGTGTCCGCCTAGCGATATCAATCGGCACGCCGACGAATTCTGCGTAGACCTTGAGCGCCTCTTCGCCGGAATACATCGCCTCGATCGTTTCGCGATAGGCTTCCATGAAACGATTGATCTGATCCTGCTTATTCTGAAGCACCGATGTATTGGTGATCAGCAGGCGCACGGTTTGGCTCTTGAAGGCTTTCGTATCGTTGCCGGTGGCAATGACACGGATTTCGCCCTTGCTCAGCTGTTCTAGCCCAAAGGGAGGAGCGGACCAGCCGACATCGATCTGGCCCGACATAACCTGAGTCAGTGTCGGAGCAGGACCTCCCGTAGCCGTTAAGCGGGGCTTGATGCCGTTTTCCTGGACAAAGGCGTTGACAACACCATGCGTGGAAGAGCCGTTGGTCGAATAGGCAACAGTCTTACCGTCGAAGTCCTTCAGCGTCTTGATCGGCGAATCCGCCTTCACATACCAGTAAAGATCCTGGCCGCCCGTGGTTTCCGCGCCGATAATCCGAATTGGAGCTCCTTTCGAATACGCCGAAAGCGCCCCCATGATGCCACCCGCGACTCCGATGTCGACGCTGTTGGAGAGCACAGCCTGTTGCGTCTCTCCGCCGCCTTGCGTGTAAAGCAGCTGCAGCTCGAGGTTGTGCCTTTTGAAGATGCCGAGCCGGCTTCCAATTTCTGCCACAGAAGTATCCCAGTTGCCACGCTGACCAACTGCGAGTTTGAGTTGATCCTGTGCGGCAGCTAAGCTCACACTTGAAGCTGCAATAGCAATAGCGCCCGCAGCAATCAGTAGTCTCTTTAGAATAATCACTTGAACCTCCCATAAAGTTTTGTTGGTTTTTTGGACAAGCTCTAGCTTGGCCGCCCTTGCCGATCTAGATCTTGAACGCTTCCAGTGTCGGCAAATGAAAAAGCTCATCAATTCCCAACTGGCGAGGCGAAAGACCTTGCGAATGATGGGTCTTCCAGGAAAGCGTCGAGCACATGCAGGTTGGGTCCAACTCCGTAGGACCAAAAATCCTCGCCCATCAGCGCGCGGGCCGATTGAAGTTGCTCTTCCACGAAGGGCAGCGTGATCTTCGTCGCCGAGGTATCACTCAGCCGTCCCAGCGCAACCCGCTTCGATTGCTCAAAGGCCTTTAACAGTGCAGCCGGCAGCCATGGGTGCTCTTCAACGATGGTGCGGCGGGCGCCTATGGCATGCATGATGGGAAAAATCTTGGTGCGCCGATAATAGTCGGCGGCGGCAGAGGTCGGATCCGAAAACAGCCGCACGACGTTGGGATGACCAGCCTCGAAAGAGGAAGGTGAGCGCGGACCGATAAAGCCATCGATCTCACCGTTGGCAAGCATCTGGTTCAGGGATCGGTCTGCAGGCGCTTGCTCCAGACGAATGTCCGACGGCAGTGACACCTGAATCTTCTCGGCACGCCCGGGTTGCTCGATACCGCCCCGCACCCAGGTCACATCTGAAGGCTTCACCCCGTAATCATCTTCAAGAAGGGCGCGAATCCAGACACAGGCGGTAAGCTGGTATTCAGGGCAACCGATACGCTTACCCTTCAGATCCTGCGGCTTCTCGATGCCACGGTCGTTGCGGATAAAAATGCCGGTGTGCCGGAATGCTCGCGAGACAAAAGCCGGGACGCCGACATAGGGGTTGGTCCCTTGTGCTGTCTTGATGGTGAAACTCGAAAGCGAAGCTTCGCAAACGTCGAATTCAGCATGCCTGAAAGCACGAAAAAAAATCTCCTCCGGCACGAGCTTCATGAAGA
>DAIMKE010000602.1:4227-4651 GCA_036721875.1 Bradyrhizobium sp.
CACCATCGATTTGCACCTCACCATCGAGCAGCGGCCTGTTGCGATCGTAGTCACCAATAGCTATTGAAAGACGAAGCTTCGACAATGATCCCTCCCGAGCGGCCCACCGGCCGCGCTCTTTACCGAGGATCATGCTGTCTGCTGGCGCCCGCGACAAAGACTTATCCGAGATGCCAGTTAGATATTAGCTGTTTGGCGCTGCCGCCCCGACCCGTCTCGCGAGCGGTCCCAGCGACTCAAGCAGACGTTTGACGATCGTGTTGAGAAAGCTGTCGATCGCGTCCTGATGACGCGAGAGCGGCGCATGAGACGGCTTCAGCAGGTAGAGGGTACGCGTCAGGGGGGTGTCCGAAATTCGTTGGACTGCAATTTTCCCCGCTCGAATTTCCTCGACGGCTGTCCCATAGGGCATGAAGCTTGATGC
>DAIMKE010000603.1:0-4650 GCA_036721875.1 Bradyrhizobium sp.
TTGCGAGCGAAGGGACAATTGAGCGGTCAGGATTCGGCAGCTTCAAGCTGGTCACCAAGGATGGGGCGAGTTTCGTCTTTGAGCGGGATTGGTTCAGCTGGAAGCTTGTGGGCATTCAGTTTCGAGCACCGCAGACGCCCGAGGGGAACTCAAAGGTCGCGGGGGGCCTCGCCTCCCCATTAGAAACCGATGATCCGCATGCGATGCCAAGTGCCGAAGAGGAAACCGGCCATGGCGGTACAGTTCACCGTGACGTCCTAGCTGCCGCTTGCGAAGAAGGTGATGAGTTCGCCTGTGAGCAGCTTGGCGAGATGGCGCCGGGCGAGGTCTACTACCAGTATTGACCGTGATGGGCATACCGTGAATTCGTGTCCCGATAACGCATCCACATTCTGGTCTTGTTACCCCGCGCGCCGGCAATCGCTCCACTCTCGGACCGCTTACGATATGCGCCCGTCAAATTCCCCCTTCCGCGCCCTATGGCCTACCAAAATTCCTTGTCGCTGCGGTGAACCCGCCAAGCATTATCCCACTTCTGGCCGACCGTGCTGTCGACGGGACGATGGCCAATGGTATGATCTCGCATCACGTCGTCGATATGCGGCTTATCCTTGTGCGAGGCGAACGCACCGATTCCGTGTTCTTTCAGATAGGCGACGTAGGCGTGCTCATGCTCTGTCTTCGGTTCTGCTTTGCCCCATGCAACGTCCTGGAATTGGCGCTGGGCTGCTGATTTCGGGCGACGCCTCTGCAGGCGAAGGTCTTCGTAAAATTGGAGATGCTCCTTCAGAAGCCTTTCAATCTGCCATCGATCGAGCTTCATGCGTCGGCCTCCGGGATTTACGAACCACGCCTAATAGTCCGATAAACTGTCGGCCGCGAGACCTTGAACAGTTTGCCGAGGTCGCTGATCGAGTATTCGTCGGTGGCGTGCATCTTGAGCAGCTCGCGTTCCTGGAGGTTGGACAGCTTGGGCGGATTCGGACCGGGCCTATAACATTTGGGCACACTCATATGTGATTATTGGGTGTGACAGGATAAATTGTAACAAATGAGTGGCAAATCGGATTTTGTGACAGCATCAGGGTGCCAACCACCTTAATGTGACATTTTGCCATGCCTCGCATCGGATACGCCCGCGTCAGCACGACGAGCCAAGACCTGGAAATTCAGCAGGCCAAGCTGAAGGCGGCGGGCTGCGAGATTATCCGTGCCGAGACCAGCTCCGGGGCATCACGCGACGGACGCACGGAGCTTGCCACTGTGTTGGAATTTCTGCGCGAGGGTGACGAACTGGTCGTCCATCGGCTTGACCGGCTCGGCCGATCGACACGCGATGTCCTAAATTTGGTTCATGAGCTGGACGCCAAGGGAGCTTCACTGCGAGTTCTTGAGCCGGAGGTGACGACCGCGGGCGACATGGGCCGCATGGTCATCACCATTCTCGGCATGGTGGCTGACATGGAGCTGAAGTTCATCCGCGACCGGCAGCGGGCCGGTATCGATGCGGCTAAAGACAAGGGCGTTTACAAAGGCCGGCAGAAGCGTGTGGACGATGACGCTATTCGCAGGCTGGCATCGGAGGGCGGGCCTAAAGCACAGATTGCCCGTGATCTCGGCGTGTCGCGCATGACCATCTATCGAGCCCTGGAAAAGCAGAAGGCGGAGCCAAAGATGAATGAAAATTCGTAAGCGCCCGGCCGATGCCGTGGTAGGCAACCGGCAGCTTTCGGCGCGTGTCCTCGGCCTGCCTTATGACCGATTTTGGGTGGCAACCTGAATAGCGGATTGCAATGAAGGCGCCCACGACAGTCTGGCATTGGACTGCGTAGGCGCCTTGGTGGTCAAGAAAGCCGCTATTTCAGCAGAAACACCGTCTTACGGGCCTGTGTAGTAGAAGTCATTCCCGAGGAGGTTGTCCCGATAGAGAACGGCCCTCCCTCCCGGCGGGGAAGAACCATCGGTCCGCCAGAAAGCTAGCGGGCCTGGTGACGGATTTCTGGATTGGATGCTGCTTCCTAGATTGCCGATATCGAGCGCCATCTGCACATGGTTTCGATAAGCGGTGGATCGACTATCGCTGTTGTTGTTCGCAATCCGGAGGATATCGTCGATACGAGCCTGCACCGTCGAAGCAAGAGTCGGGTAGTTCCCGAAGCCGGCGAACTGACCCGGAGCGGTTACGACAGCCTGCAGATTGGGACCGCTGGCGCCATAGAGCGATGGATTGTCACGTCGATTGTAGAGAACGATCGCCATCCATTCCATCGACTGACGCGCAAGCGCGGCTGTGTAGGAACTGAACGCGGGTGACCGGGTCTCAGCCAGAACGACACGCTCAACTAATCCGCGGTTCTCGCTGCTAGGGTGCAACGCGATTGGGGGTATACTAGCCATGTATTACTCCTTCTTGAGGGAAGATGCGTTGCACGGCAGCCATTCGGCAGCGGGCTGCACCTTCCAGTCCTATTCCAAAGGGGATGCTCCGGAACAGAAGGAGAACTGCATTTTTTCTTAGGGGGAATCTCCCTCAAATAGGAATAATGTGAAATATGCGGGAAGCCTCCCGCATTCAGGTCATTCTTCTCCCCGACCAGACTACGCGACCAAGCACATCCAACTCCATGGGATCGCAATCCGGCCAGCTCGGATAGGCGCTGTTGTCGCTCGAGACCGTCACCCTAAGGGTGGCCGGATGGATCGCCACCCGTTTGACCACGAGGGTATCGTCACGCCGTAGAACGTATACTCCGTCATTGAGGCGAACGCCCACCGGAGAGCGGTCGACCATGATGTCGTCACCATCTGTGAGAGTCGGGAACATGGAGTCGCCCTTGACGCGGATGATAGAGAGATCCTCTACCCCGCCCTCGCAAAGCTCCCTCAGGAATCTACCGTCAAACCCAATATGGGCGGCGTAACGCTCACTGAAGTCGAGAGCGCCGAACCCGGCGCTGGCCTCGACCTCATACCGAGGCACGAACACCATGTTGTCGGGTTGCCTAGCGCTGATCTCGACAGGACCGCCAAGTGAAGAATCAGGAACGCGAAGATAGTTGGCCAAGGTGCGCCGGTCACCGTCGCTCAGGCGCTTCGGCGTCTTCCGCGTGATGAACTGGTGGATGTAGGCCGGGTTGCGCCCAATCAGGCGCGACAGGTTGGAATAGCTCTCGCGGCGTTCAGCAATGAGGCGCGCCAGCGCCTCCCTCTGGTTAAAGTTAGCCATCACTTCCCCATACATATGAGAAACACCCTATACAAGTAGGAAGCCGCGTGGAACAATACAGGAACATGATTCGGAGACTGACAATGATTTTAGAGCGTATCGAGGCACATCTGCGCGAGCGAAAGATGAGCCCGAGCCGATTCGGGCGAGAGGCCGTCAATGACTGGAAATTCGTTTCTCAGCTTCGTGCAGGGCGAGAGCCTAGGACCAAGACGATAGAGCGTGTTCTGCGATATCTTGAAAAACAAGAGCGTATCAAACATGACGGTGTTTAACTCTCACCCAGCCCAACGGCGGCTCGGTCGCCGTCAGAGAGGCGATTATTGAGCATGCAGCTGGCATGGGCTGCGAGCAGGGCAAAGCACAAATCGTGGACGAAATGGCTAACTTGGCGATTATCGATTATCACACTGGATGGGACGGCGATGCGGGGAAAAAGATCAATGAGGTATGTCTGGCTATGCATTGCAGCCGCAACTATGACGTCGACGGCCGCCTGCGTTCAAGACAGTCAGCCCTCAGCGTCGTACTTCGCCGACTACGAGCCGTTCGACCTGGAAACGCGAGCGGACTTCTCCAGATATGAGGAGGTCGTAGGCTCATATCTGCGCCAGAAAGCTGCCGGGGTGAACACTCAGGCTTGCGTGATCGGGCTGACGCGCGGACCTCGAGAGAGTGAAGCAGTGTGGGTTATCTGGCGAAGAGGTGATCGGCTCATTCGGTGGTTTTCCGGCGAGAACAACCTTGACTTGTCCTCACGCAACCTCAGCCTGACCAAGGATGTCGTTCCTACTGATTCCGAAGTCGGAAGCAGCACCTATCTAGTGAGCCGTGCGTGGGTCGATGAACTGGAGCGACTTTGTGAGGATCACGGTCATCGTGTGAAGGCCGCTCGGTGATTTGCGCGTGGGGGTACGCACAAGATCGTCGTTCCGATATAACGGACCATCGATTGATCAACGTTCTAGCGGGCTAAGAAATGTCCGTAATGGGGTCGGTTTGAGAATTTCCGCTTCTGGCGAAAATCCTGCTGAGGCTGCCGGTCCGCTTTGGCAAACATCCTCGATCAAGCAAATGGCCAGGGCCGGGCAGGGCGGCGACTTGCCGTCTCCTCAAAAGGCAGCGCAGTCATGCCACGCGCGCGGCATAATCGGGCATGGTGTGCATGGCGCGCAGTCTTGGTTCGGATAGGCCCATGGGTATGGCGCGGAGTGTCGCGCATCAGGTACTGCACCGGTCGCGGCCAGTGAACACCGAGCCGTCCCAGCGCCGATTCCCGCACAAACATCCGCACACGCTTGAGGCGCAGGCGCTCGTATAGGGCCGCCACCCGCGCAGGTGCGACCGCGGCGACGATCGCCTGAAGGGCAGCGGCATCCTCCAGCCCCTGACAGGCGCCCTGGCCAAGATTGGGCTCCATCGCA
>DAIMKE010000604.1:0-4650 GCA_036721875.1 Bradyrhizobium sp.
CTACTACATGGAGCGGCTGATCGACCGCGCCGCCGACGAGATGGGCATCAACCGCCTCACCTTGCGCAAACGCAACTTCATCAAGCCCTCGCAACTGCCGTTCGCGGCCGCCTCTGGCGTCACCTACGACAGCGGCGATTTCGCCGGCGTGTTCGCCAAGGCGCTGGAGATTTCCGACCACGCCAATTTTGCCAGGCGCAAGAAGCAGAGCAAGAAGGACGGCAAGCTGCGCGGCATCGCGGTCGGCTCCTATCTCGAAGTCACCGCGCCCCCGAGCGGCGAACTCGGCAAGATCACCTTCGAGCCGGATGGATCAGTGAAGCTGACGACCGGCACGCTGGACTACGGCCAGGGCCACGCCACGCCGTTCGCGCAGGTGCTGTCGGAGCAGCTGGGCGTGCCGTTCGAGAAGATCACGCTGGAACAGGGCGACAGCGATCTGGTCCGCTTCGGCAACGGCACCGGCGGCTCGCGCTCGATCACGGCGACCGGCCAGGCGATCATCGAGGCTTCCGCGCTCGTGGTCGCCAAGGGCAAGCAGGCGGCGGCACACCTGATGGAAGCGTCCGAAGCCGACATCGAATTCGCCGACGGCCGCTTCACCATCGCCGGCACCGACCGCTCGATCGGCATCATGGAGCTGGCGCAGCGCGTCCGCGAGGGCAAGCTGCCGGAGGGCGCGCCCGAATCGCTCGACGTCGACCACGCCACCAAGGAAACGCCATCAACCTTTCCCAATGGCTGCCATGTCGCGGAAGTGGAGATCGATCCTGAAACCGGCGTGACGCGGATCGTGCGCTACTTCGCCGTCAATGATTTCGGGACTGTCGTGAACCCGATGATCGTCGCCGGCCAGCTGCATGGTGGCGTGGCGCAGGGCATCGGCCAGGCGCTGATGGAGGAAGTAAGTTACGATTCCAGCGGCCAGCCGATCACCGGCTCGTTCATGGATTATGCCATGCCGCGCGCGGAAGACATTCCGCCAATGGAAGTCGGCGATCATCCTTCGCCGGCCAAAACCAATCCGCTTGGCACCAAGGGCTGCGGCGAAGCCGGCTGCGCGGGCAGCCTCGTCTGCATCGTCAATGCGGTGGTGGATGCGCTGTCGGAATACGGCATCACGCATATCGACATGCCGCTGACACCGGAGCGCGTGTGGCGCGCGATCCAGGATGCCAAGGCGAAGGCGAAAGCGGCGTAGTAGCCCTCGCCTCACAAGGCAAGCTGTCGTCACCCGCCTTGTGCGCACTGGGGCGGGTGACCCAGTATTCCAGAGACGTCAGCGATAGAACCGAGAGGCCGCGGCGTACTGGCTTCCCCGCCTTCGCGGGGAATGACGGATGAGGTTGTGGCTGCGGCGTACCTTACGCCGCCGCCTGCTCTCGCGGCTGGTAGATCGCGACATGATGGCAATGAGCCAGCGGCGTCTTGCCGTTGGCGACCACCAGCGCGTCGAGTTCGACGAAGCGATGGCCCTTCTTGTCGTAATTGCCGATGACCTTGGCGCGCGCGGTCAATTCGTCGCCGATGCGCCCCGCTGACAACAGTTGCATCCGGGTGCCGACATGAATCCACGGACCCATGATGGCATTGTCGACGAGCACCTTGTTCATCACCCGCGGCAACAGGCCGGGGTGGCCGAGCCCCTCCCGGGAATAGATCGTTCCGGTCTCGCGAATATCCGCCAGATACTCTTTGGCCGCATCCGCCGCCCAGGAGCGCGGAATCGCGCCCAACCATTTGTTGAGCGCATAGGAATTCGCATCCACCGGCTTTCGTTCAGCCACCGCCGCGACATCGACAAAGTCGGACAGCGAAAAGGATGGCGCAGCCGCCGGCAGCGATGCCGTGCCGGTCGCGCAAAGCTCTCCCCGGCTCTCGACCCGGATGGCGAGCACGCCGTTGCTCTCCTCGCCGGTGACATCGGTGATTTCGCCGTCGTAAACCGGCTTGACGAAGCGCGCCTCGATCAGCCCGCGTTCGAGAAAGGCCCGGCCCCATTTTGCCACCGGCAGGTGCATCATGTAGGCCATCACGTCGACGCCGGGCACCAGCCCGCCGACAAAGCCGTAGCGCTTCGCGACGGTGTCATCGTGCATCTTGTTTTCGGAATGTTTTGACGTGTTGTAGGCCGAGACCCGATGCGGCTCGATGCGGCTTGTCATGCCAGTTTCCTCTGATTTCTTGTTCTTTCGGGGTGTTATCGTACGCGAAGAAAGTGCCGTGGCAAGCGTGTTCCAACAGCTGTTTTCCTCGCATTTTTCCGCCCGGTGGAGTACCACGCGCGGACCAGAGCGCCTTACCGAATCCAATCCGATTGACTGACCTGAAGTGCCTGAATTGAATCCCACCCGCGTCTATGTCGATGCCGACGCCTGCCCGGTGAAGGACGAAATCTATCGCGTCGCGATCCGGCACGGCCTGCCGGTCAGCGTGGTCGCGGGCAATTTCATCCGCGTGCCGCAGGATCCGCTGATCGAGCGCATCGCTGCCGGTTCCGGCATGGACGCCGCCGACGACTGGATCGCCGAGCGCGCCGGCAAGGGCGATATCGTCATCACCTCCGACATTCCGCTGGCCAGCCGCTGCGTGAAGGCAGGCGCTGACGTGATCGCGCCGAATGGCAAGCCGTTCACGGAACAATCCATCGGCATGACGCTGGCGGTGCGAAATTTGATGACCGATTTGCGTTCGTCGGGCGAAGTCACCGGCGGTCCGAAATCATACTCCCCGCGCGATCGCTCGGCGTTCCTGTCGGCGCTCGACCAGACCATCCGCCGCATCCAGCGCCAGCGGGCGCAACAGCCCGCGCCAAATCAGGATTGAACAATGGCGCCGCCGCTGATCCAGTTGAAAGACATAAGGCTGACGTTTGGCGGCACACCGCTGTTGTCAGGCGTCGAACTGTCGGTGTCATCGGGCGAGCGCGTCTGCCTGATTGGCCGCAACGGTTCGGGCAAATCGACGCTGCTCAAGATTGCCGCCGGCCTCGTCGAGCCCGACGGCGGCAGCCGCTTCGTGCAGCCGGGCGCAACCATCCGCTATCTGCCGCAAGAACCTGACTTCGGCGACCACAAGACCACGCTGGCCTATGTCGAGGCCGGCCTTGGCCCCGGCGACGATCACTATCAGGCGCGCTATCTCGTGGAGCAGCTCGGGCTTTCCGGCGAGGAAGACCCGGCGCACGTCTCGGGCGGCGAGGCTCGCCGCGCGGCGCTGGCGCGCGTGCTGGCGCCCTCGCCGGACATCCTGCTGCTGGACGAGCCGACCAACCATCTCGACCTTCCGACCATCGAGTGGCTGGAGGGCGAACTGGAAAGCCGAAGGTGTGCGTTGGTCATCATCAGCCATGATCGCCGCTTCCTCTCCAATCTCTCGCGCTCCACCGCCTGGCTCGATCGCGGCCAGATCCGGCAAATTGACCGCGGATTCTCGGCGTTCGAGGCCTGGCGCGACGAGGTGCTGGCGGAGGAAGAGCGCGACCAGCACAAGCTCGACCGCAAGATCGTCAACGAGGAGCACTGGCTGCGCTACGGCGTCTCCGGCCGCCGCAAGCGCAACGTCAAGCGGCTGCACGCGCTGCGCGAACAGCGGCGCGACTATCGCGGCGCGACCGGGAATGCCAATCTCGCTGCCGCGGAAGCCGACAAGTCCGGCAAGCTCGTCATCGAAGCCAAGAATATTACCAAGGCCTACGGCGACCGCACCATCGTCGATGGATTTTCGACGCGGATCCAGCGTGGCGACCGGATCGGCATCGTCGGCCCGAACGGCGCCGGCAAGACCACGCTGGTTCATCTATTGATCGGCAACGATCCGCCCGACAGCGGCACGATCCGGCTCGGCGCCAACATCGAGATGGCAACGCTCGACCAGCACCGCGAAAGCCTGGATCCCAAATCGACGCTCGCCGAAGCGATGACCGGCGGACGCGGCGACCATGTGATGGTCGGCGACAAGCCCAAGCATGTGATCGGCTACATGAAGGATTTTCTGTTCGCGCAGGAACAGCGCGGCACGCCGCTGGAAGCGCTCTCCGGCGGCGAGCGCGGCCCGCTGATGTTGGCGCGCGCGCTGGCCAAGCCGTCCAACCTGCTGGTGCTGGACGAGCCGACCAACGACCTCGACCTCGAGACCCTCGACGTGCTCGAGGAAATGCTCGGCGACTACGAGGGCACGGTGATCCTGATCAGCCATGACCGCGATTTCCTCGACCGGGTGGTGACGTCCGTAATCGTGCCCGAGGGCAACGGCCGCTGGATCGAATATGCCGGCGGCTACACCGATATGCTGGCCCAGCGCGGCGGCGATCTGACGCGCGAAGCGGTCAAGGTAGCGGCGCCTGCCGAGGAAAAGAAGGAAGCCAAGGCTGCCGCCCCCTCCGCCGCGCCAAAACGCCGGTTGAACTTCAACGAGAAGCACGCGCTGGAAACGCTGCCCAGGACGATGGCGAAACTGCAGGCGGAGATCGCGAAACAGCAAAAGCTGCTTGACGATCCTGATCTCTACACCAAGGATCGGAAGAAGTTCGACGCGGCCTCGTCAGCGATTGCGAAGGCGCAGGAAGAACTTTCGGCCGCCGAGGACAGGTGGCTGGAACTTGAGGTTTTGCGCGAAGAGATAGAGCAGGCGTAGGATGGGTAGAGCAAA
>DAIMKE010000605.1:0-3646 GCA_036721875.1 Bradyrhizobium sp.
GGGTGCAGCGCGCACCCGGTCTTCCCTGCGCCCTCTTGATTTCGAGGGGGCAAACGAAGATGCAAAGCTCGGGCGGACTACGTCGCGAGAACGCGAAAGTGCGCCTTCGTAGGATGGGTAGAGCGTAAACCCATCAATTCTGCCGATTTATCATGATGGGTATCGCTTTCGCTCCACCCATCCTGCATCAGCAATGATGTGGCGACGTCAATCCCGCGCGATGATCTCGCGTTCGCCCTGATGCACGTTTGCCGGATTGAGCAGATCGCCGGGGCGGCGGCGCACCAGGAATCTCGGGCGGCGGGCGCGGATGGCGTTGTGGCGGCGGCGGCGGGCGGCCGGTTCGCGCGGAAGGTCCTCCATCAGTTGCGGAAGCGCGAAGATGTCGCTCCACTTCAGCCAGGCGGACACGGTCTCCTCGCGGTCTGAACTCACGCACAGCGGAATGCTCAGCGACGGATCGCGATGCACCAGCACCACGGTCTGCGCGTCGTCGAGGCCGCGCAGCGCGACGCCGAGAAAGTCGCGGACGCGGATGTTGACGGCCATCTGCATGCCCTTGAGGGCTCGGTGCAGCACGACGCGTTCGCGATGAAGTTCGATCCTGCGCACGCCGCCGTCCGCACGGGTATCGTGCGCCTGGAAGCTGAGCGGCAGGGAAAGGGGGTCGAGCCGTAGTGCGCGGCTCGACCCGGCGGGATTGCTCCCGCTTGTTGATGTTTGACGCCTCACGGCTGTAGTCTCCCCCGCCAGGATTATGTTCCCGGTCGATGCGTGAGACCTTAGCCGGGCGATTTCCGTTTCGCCTTAAAAAGCCTGGTTAAGGAGACCTAACCTGCCCGGACTCTGGAAGCATGATTGACAAGTCCTTGGCTCACATGATTGACGAGACCTTGCGGAAATGCCGAAATTGTTTGGTATTCGACGCGCCAAAATGCTTGAACTCCCTGTGAATCAGGCACATCTGCTGATTCCTCGGAATTGCGTCCCAGCCCTCTACAATGTCAGGGATTTTGTTTGTGAACTCTTCACCATCCACAGCTTCGCTGCTTTCCAAAGAGACCTCCGACCTGTTCGACCAATCGGCGCTGTCGACGCTGGCGCAGCGGCTGGTCGAGGCGGCAAAGCGCGCCGGCGCCGACGCCGCCGATGCGGTCGCGGTGCGCGGGGTTTCGCAGGGCGTTGAGGTCCGCGAAGGCCGCGTCGAGGAATCCGAGCGCTCCGAGGGAGACGATGTCGGATTGCGCGTGCTGGTCGGCCAGCGCCAGGCGGTGGTCTCGACCAACGATGTGTCCGGCGATGGTGTTGCGAAACTTGCCGAGCGCGCGGTCGCGATGGCCCGTGTCGCGCCCGACGACAAATATGTCGGTCTCGCCGACCCGTCGCTGCTGGCGCGCGAGTTCGCCGATCTCGATCTGCTCGACCGGACAGTTCCCTCGACGTCCGAGCTGGAACGCCGCGCCTGCGAGGCCGAAGCCGCGGCCCTCGCCGTCAAGGGCGTTACCAAGTCTAGTGGCGCCTCCGCCTCCAGCGGGATCGGCGGCATGGTGCTGGTCACTTCCACCGGCTTCCACGGCTCCTACTTGCGTTCCAGCCACGGCATCTCGGCGACCGCGATCTCCGGCGAGGGCATCGGCATGGAGCGCGATTACGATTTCACTTCCGCACCGCATGCCTCCGATCTCGCCTCGCCCGACAGTGTCGGCCGCAGCGCGGGCGAACGCGCCGTGGCGCGCGCCAATCCGCGCAAGGTCGAGACCTGCAAGGTGCCGGTCGTGTACGATCCCAGGGTATCGGCGTCGCTGGTCGGTCATCTCGTCGGCGCCATCAACGGCGCCTCGATCGCGCGCAAGACCAGCTTCCTGAAAGACCGGCTCGGCGAGCAACTGTTCTCAAAGGACATTCGTATTATCGACGATCCCTTGCGGGTGCGTGGGCTGCGTTCGCAGACCTTCGATGCCGAGGGCGTAAAAGTTAGGAAGCAGGCGCTCATCGATGAGGGCGTACTGACCACGTGGCTGCTGGATTGCGCGACGGCGCGCGAACTCGGCATGGTCACGACCGGGCATGCCCATCGCGGCGTCTCGTCGTCGCCGTCGCCGGGGTCGTACAATCTGCACCTCGAACCCGGCGCGATGACGCCGAAGGAACTGATATCGGACATCAAGCAGGGCTTTTACGTCACCGACCTGATCGGCTCCGGCGTCAACGGAGTGACCGGCGATTACAGCCGCGGCGCGTCCGGCTTCTGGATCGAGAACGGCGAGATCACCTATCCGGTCAGCGAGGTCACGATCGCAGGCCATCTGCTGCCGATGTTCAAGTCGCTGGTCGCGGCCAACAATCTGGAGTTCCGCTACGGAATCAACGCGCCGACGCTGCGTATCGAGGGCCTCACGCTTGGCGGACGCTGATACGGCCGACAGGATCGTGGCGCGCGATGCCGCGCTGCTGACGGATACGGTGCGGGAAGCCGGTGCGCTGGCGTTGTCGCTGTTTCGTACCGAACTGAAGAACTGGACCAAGGGTGCTTCCTCGCCGGTCTCCGAGGCCGACATCGCCGTCAACGACCTCGTGGAAAAGAGATTGCGCTCGGCCACGCCGGATTATGGCTGGCTGTCGGAGGAAAGCGTCGACGATGATGCGCGCCTTGGCGCGCCGCTGGTCTGGATCGTCGATCCGATCGACGGTACCCGCGCCTATCTCGCCGGCCGCGAAGACTGGTGCGTCAGTGTGGCGCTGGTCGCCGGCTCGACGCCGGTGCTGGCGGCGGTATTCGCCCCCGCCACCGACGAATTCTTCTTCGCGGTGCGCGGTCAGGGCACCACGCTCAATGCGCGGCCGGTGCGTGCCACACCAGGGACCGAACTCGATTTTTCCCGCATGGCCGGGCCAAAGCCGCTGGTGCAGCGGCTGAGCCGGTCAATGGATGAAATCACGCTGTATCCGCGAATCGGATCGCTGGCGCTTCGGCTGTGTCTGGTCGCGGATGGCCGCCTCGATGCCGCTTTTGCAGGCGGCCAGAGCCGCGACTGGGATCTTGCCGCAGCGAATTTGATCGTGCAGGAAGCCAATGGTAGAATGACCGCGCTCTCGGGGGATGCGATTGAGTATAATCGCCGGGAGGTGGTGCACGGGGTTTTGGTAGCAGCGGGATGCGATCGTCATGCGCGCATTGTCGAGCATTTTCGGGATCGCCCGTTGCCCTGAACGGTCCGACTTGCGCCGCCGATCATCCCGCTCATCTTGCGATACACGGCACCAATCTTGCTCGCCATCATGACTTGCCGGGCGCCTCGTTAGGAAGAATCTCATCATGCCAGATAGTGCCCAGCCGCAATTGCTCCATCTCGTCATCGGCGGCGAACTGACTGATCTCGAACACATCACGTTCAAGGACCTCGACCAGGTCGACATCGTCGGCGTGTTCCCCAACTACGCTTCCGCGCTCGCCGCCTGGAAGGCGAAGGCGCAGCAGACCGTGGACAACGCCCACATGCGTTACTTCGTGGTTCACCTCCACCGGCTGCTCGATCCGGGTCAAGAGACGAAGCCCTCCAGTTGAAACGATTCATTCGCGATTTGCTGCGCAGCAGCTGGGTTCAGCGTGCGCTCGGCGTGCTTGCGGCCGAGTATCTGCGGCTGG
>DAIMKE010000605.1:3656-3865 GCA_036721875.1 Bradyrhizobium sp.
CGCTTCAGCTACGAGCCGGCCGACATCTACGACATCGTCGAGCCGGAGATGCCGGCGATCTTCGCGTTCTGGCACGGCCAGCACTTCATGACGCCGTTCATCAAGAAGGCCAGGGATAGCCACCGCGCCAAGGTCCTGATCTCGCGGCACCGCGATGGCGAGTTCAACGCCATCGCCGCGGAGCGGCTCGGCATCGGCACGATCAGGGG
>DAIMKE010000605.1:3875-4639 GCA_036721875.1 Bradyrhizobium sp.
AGCCGGAGCTCCGGCGATCATGGCGGAGCGTTTCACCGGAAGGGCGGCGTCGGCGCTTTCCGGGAAATGCTGCACGCGCTGGGAGACAAATGGAACGTAGCGACCACCGCCGATGTGCCGAAGCGCGCGCGGGTGGTGGGACTCGGCATCATCATGCTGGCACGGGAGTCGGGGCGGCCGATCATGCCGTTCGCGATGGTGACCAGCCGCTTTATCAGGTTGAAAAACTGGGACTCCACGACGATCAATCTGCCGTTCGGGCGCGGTGCCGTGGTAGGCATTGAGTCGGTACACGTGCCGCCGGACGCCGACGCCGAGACTATGGAAAAGCTGCGCCTTCAGGTAGAAGCTTTGCTGAACGAAGCGACTCGTCGCGCCTACGCGGCGGTCGGGCGTCCGGAGGCCGCTCTTGGCTGATGCACTGCCGATGACGTTGCGCGTCTACCGGAGCCTGTCGTCTGCGATGGTTCCGCTCTCGATTGCCGTCATCAATCGCAGGTTGAAGCTCGGCAAGGAAGATCCCGCGCGCGTCGGCGAGCGCCGCGGGCTGAGCGCCGATACCAGGCCGAACGGGCCGCTGGTGTGGATTCACGGCGCCAGTGTCGGCGAAGTGCTGGCGGCGGCGGCGCTGATCGAGCGGCTGCGGGCGCTGAACCTGCGCATTCTCGTGACCTCGGGCACGGTGACGTCGGCGGCGATCGTCGCCAGGCGGTTTCCGCCCGACGTCATCCATCAATACGTGCCCTACGACTCGCCGCGCTACG
>DAIMKE010000606.1:0-4631 GCA_036721875.1 Bradyrhizobium sp.
GGGATGGCGAACAGGATCCCGCCTGGTCCGGGCTGCCGGCGGGCGAGGTCGGGAAGCGGCTGGCGTTGCGGATCGGGTGGACGATCGCCGACAAAGGTTTCCGTTCTCGCCGTGAGCCCCAGCAACAGGTTCAGCCGCCTGCCCGAAATCCTGTAGCCGCCAAAGCTTAGCCGCTGGGGCGTGATCCGCATCCACACCGGCGGGTTTGCCTTGTTGAGCTCGACGGAGGTGAACGCCTTCCCCCAGATATGGGCGATCTGCTCACGCACCCTTAACTTGGCCAGCTCCTTTGGCAGCGTACGCTCCAGGCGCGCGACGACGCTGGCGAGCTTGGCGTCCGCCTTGCTGGTGAACTCGATCCGCTGGCCGAGAAAATCAACGTGCGGCTCATCGGTCCAGTCATAGGAGATCGATATCTTTCCGTGCGGCGACCAATCGCGGAAAACGTCGAGTTGCACCACGGCCCTTACGCGTGCGTCCGCTTCGGCCGTTTCCCGGCTGAGCACGCCTCCCACGTCCCTGGCGCTGATCGTGGCATGGAGCGGCATCGTGACGACGATGGTCCTTCCTGAACCACTGAGCGTCAACGGGCCGCGCACGACGGTGCCGGTAATGCGGCACCGAACTGTCGGAGTTTTGATTTTTGCGAAAAGGATTTTCACCTTTCGCGGCGGCACGCAGGTCTGCCCCGGTTTGTCGATCGCCCAGAGACGACGTGGGACCGCTTGCTCGAGGGTAGTGGCGAGCTCGTCGAGATCCGCGGCGATCGGCACGTCGATCACCGAGGTTTGCGGGGACACGCTGATCGCATCCGTTGTGCGCGGCGGTGCCCGACGTGGAGTCCGGTCGCACCCCGCCAGCCAAGCGGCGCACAGCAAGGCGGAGACGATCATTGCGCGTTTCGATATACCCGCGCAGCCATCTTCCGGCAGAGAGGAACCATATGCCTGGACTGGCACTGCAATCACGGGTTCAGTCTGGATGAGCACAACTCCTGCCAACAGCCTTCCGGATGGCCGCCGCCATGCAGCCTCTCTCCTTGGCGCAGGCGATCATCCGCCACGAACACCCGCAACTAACACGCAAGGAAAAGGAACTGTTTCGTTTCCTTGTCGTTCCGTGATCTGATTTTAGCCAATGCCAGTCACACCAACGGAGGGTTCGATGAAGACTGCGATAGTTGCTGCCCTGCTTTCTCTCGCGCCGGTCCCGGTGCTCGCCCAAGCCGTTTCGCCGGCCACTTCGGGGACGATGACGAGCGCCGACGTCGGCGTGTCCCCGATCGTTAGCCAGAGCGGGCCCAATTACGTCCTCGCCGCGGCGGACGCGAACCTATTCCAGATTAAGGCGGCGCAACTCGCCGTGACACGTGCGCAGAGGGATGACGTGAAGGCCTACGCGCGGCGGGTAATGGCGGAAACGCAGAGCAGCCACAAGGCACTGCTGGCGGCGCTCAAGAATGATCAGCGTACGATCAAGGCGCCGTCTTCGAACCTATCTGCCGACCGTGCCGCGTTGCTGAAGTTGTTGCAAAAGGCCCCGAAGAGCGCTTTCGACAACCTGTACCTGACACAGTCTGCGCAGGTGCAGCAGGCCGCCTGGGCTGTCCACAAGGGCTATGCACAGGACGGGACCGATCCTGCCTTGAAGCAGGTCGCCGGCACTGCCGTCCCGGTACTGGAAAACGAGCTTACCACCGGCAAGTCCCTCACTCCCTCCGGGCTTGCCGGATGAGGTGACCTTCGTCGGACCAGGCCGTTCACTCCCGTCGGCCTGGTCCGGCACCTTTGTTCTCGCTTTCGCTGTGGAGCTTGTTGAACTGGTCGCGGGCATCATCATGCATCAGGTGCTGCATCAGCATCCAAAAGCCTGCACCGCCCCTTCGCCCGCCTCCTGATATGCCCGCGCCATGTTCCGTCGGAGGTCCTCGAAAAGGCCCGCCTCCAGATCTTGCCCCTCCCTTGTGAGCGTTAATAGGCGTTGACGCCTATCGCGCGTTCCGGACTTCACATCGATCAATGCGCGCTCGATCAAGTCCTTCATCACTCGCCCAACAGGCTGCTTCGTAACTCCAAGAATCTTCAACAGGTCACTCACGGACAGGTCCGGGTATCTGCCGACGAAGTACAATACGCGGTGATGAGCGCGTCCCAACTTGCGCGCTGCAAGCTCCGCATCCGCGTGCGCAAGGTGAGACCGGTGAGCGAAGAAAAGTAGGTCAATCCCGCCTCTGACCACGTCATCACGCAGGTACTGAGCAGGCGGAGGAGAAAGCGGCGCCCTCACGCGAGCTGTCTTGTGCATTGAAGGAACCGCACTTTGCTCTCCGTCACTCCCATCCCAACCCGAGCGATTTCTGCAAGGCGATGAAGGAGCGATCAAGCTCGCCGGTCGCCTCCTGTAGCGACTGTTCCGCTTCCAGGGCAGCGCGTTCTGCTTCAAGGGACGTGGTCAAGGGAACGGCGCCCTGACTGAACCGCTGCGCCGCATACGCGGCCGACTGTCTCGCTCCATTGCGGCTCTCGACGCTCGAGAACAGGTTCCTGCGCTGATTGCCGAAGCGGGTCAGGCTCGTCTCTGCGTCGGTCAGGGCAGAGAAGACGACCTTGCGATATTGTGCCTCGGCTTCGTCGCGATCGGCCCTCGCCTGATCGACGCGGGCGCGATTCCGGCCGAAGTCAAGGAAGCTCCAGTTGATGCGCGGCAGCAGCAGGCTCGACACGTTGTCGGGATCGACCACGTCGCCGACGTCCGGGCCGCCGAGGCCGATGATCCCCATTATGCTGACCGAGGGGAACTGCCGGGCGACGTTGACGCCGATCTGGGCATTCGAGGCCGCCAGCTGTCGCTCGGCCGCGCGGATGTCCGGGCGCCGTCGCAACATCGCGGCAGGGTCACCGATCGCGACTGTCGCCGGGATCGTAGGTATTGGTGCAGGAGCGGAGAGCGCTGCATCATGCGCGCCAGGCTCGTCGCCGGTGAGTAGAGCCAGTTGATCCAATGTCGTGGCGATCTGACCCTCGAGCGGAAGCAGCCCGGCTTCCGTTCGGGTGAGCTCCGTCCTCAGCCGAACCACCTCGTCGCGCGAGGCTGCGCCGCGCTGTTCACGCTGTTGCAGGAGGGTCAGCGACTGTTGCTGGAGTTGTGCGGAGCGGCGAGCCAGAACAAGGCGCTGCTGAAGTTCGCGCAAGGTCACGTAGTTCTGGGCCACCTCAGCGGCCAGGCGCACCTGCGCATCCGCGCGGCTGGCCTCGGCCGCCTGCGCCTGAGCCTGCGCGCCCTCCGCGGCGCGTCGGCGCCCGCCGAACAGATCGATCTCCCACGACGCATCGAGGCCTGCGTTGTAGAATTCGGCCTTGATGCGATCGGACTGTTCGCCCTGCGTCGGCAAGGCAAGCGAGCCTGCCGGGAGATCGGCAACGATCGCCGTACCCGACGCGGACACCGTCGGCAGCTGGTTGGCGCTCTGTTCGCGTAGGCTCGCCCGCGCCTTTCGTATCCGCGCCTCTGCAATGGTGACGTCCGGATTAGCGGCAAGCGCGCGATCGATCAGCGCCGTAAGCTGAGGATCGGCCATGCTTTCCCACCACCGCGCGATCGGCGGCCGAGGCACGGTAACCGCCGGGTCAGCGCGGCGAAATGCGGAGCGCGCGCGCTCGCCGCTCACGACGCTCGGCGGGCCTTTGTAGCTCGGGCCGACCACGCAGCCGGAGAGGAGGGCGGGGAAAAGGATCCAGGTGAGTCGGTTCATCAGTGCATCGCCATCTGCGTGCCGGACGAGATCGGCCGGAGAAACAGCGCCAACGGCGTCGTGATCGCGATCGCGACGCCGAGCGCGAAGAACAGGTCGTTGTAAGCCATCACTGTGGATTGCTCGAGCAATTGACCCGCGAGCTGCCGGTAGGCTCCGGCCTCGCCTGAGGGCGCCATCACCGTGCGCGCGAACCACTCCTGGGTCGTTGCTGCGTTGGCCGACACCGTTTCACCCAACCGGTTGAAGTGGAGGAACGTCTGGCGATCCTGGAGGGTGGCCATGAGCGCCAGTCCGATGGAGCCGCCAAGATTGCGCCCGGCGTTGAACAAAGCGGAGGCATCCCCCGCATCTTCAGGCGACACGGCACTGATCGCTGCCTGGTTGAGGAACATCATGGCGAAGATCTGGCCGAAGCCGCGGACGAGCTGCGAATTCGTCAGGTCGCCCCCGGCCGACTGCGCGGTGAGGTGCCAGTCCATGGCGCAACTGACGCCGATCAGCGTCATGCCGACAAAGACCGCCAGGCGAACGTCGAGATATTTGAACGCTAGCGGCAGGAACGGCATCAGCATCAGGGCGGGGATACCGGAGACGAAGACCACCTTTCCCGATTGCAGCGCGCTATAACCCGCCATCGACGAGAGGAACTGGGGGATGAGGAAGGTCACCCCGTAGAGCACGACGCCGATGATGAGGCTGAGGACGAAGACGCTGCCGAAGGAGCGGCTGAAGATCAGCGACAGCTTGAGCACCGGATGTTCGGAGCGGACCTGTCCGATCGTGATGAGCGCGAAGCCGAAGATTGTGGCGACCGCGAGCTTCACGATCATGGCGGACTCGAACCACATCTCGCGCTGACCTTCCTCGAGCATCACGG
>DAIMKE010000607.1:0-2628 GCA_036721875.1 Bradyrhizobium sp.
ATCTTGTGCAGTTCCTTGTGTGCAGCCAGCCGCTCCGCGAGATGCTCGGCATTGCCCAGGATGACGGTGAGCAGATTGTTGAAGTCGTGCGCCACGCCGCCGGTGAGCTGGCCCATCGCCTCCATCTTCTGGGATTGGCCGAGTTTCTGATTGAGCTCGTCAATGGCGGCGCGCTGGCGCTCGAGCGACTCGGCGGTGCTGTTGAGCAGCGTCATCAGCCCGCCGAGTTCGCCGCCCGGATAAGGCGGGGAAATTCGCGCGCGCAGATCGCCAGTTCCGAGTTTCCTCGCCATCGCGGCGAGGCGTCCGACCTGGCGGCCGACGCCCATTGTCGCGAGCAGCCATACGCCGGCAAGCAGCAGCAGCGAGGCGACCGCAAGGATGGCCGTGTCCTCGTAGAGGCGGCGGTTGGCGGCGGCGAGCAGCCCGTCCTTGGACCGCCCGATCATGATGTAGAGGCCGGCATCGCGGATCGAAGGCGAGCGGGCCACGGCCCAGACATGGGTTCGGCCGTCGCGATCGGTCAATTCGCGGAACGGCCCGCGGTTCGGGTCCTCGGCAAACCTGAACAGCTCCGAATCCGCAATCGATGTGCCCGCGGGCCTGGTCCAGCTCCCTCCGTGGGGCGCAACGAGGATGATGCCTTTGCGGTCGACGAGCAGAATCTCGTTGTCGCTGGCCAGCCGCTTGTCGTGATACTCGGCGAATTTCTGCAGGTTGAACGAGGCGAGCAGGATGAATTTCAACTGCCCGGATTCGGTGCGCACGGGGTAGGCGATCTGCAGCACCGATGTTCCCGTCAGCCGGCCGAATACGGGTTGCAGCGTGACGACGCCGTGCGCCATCAGCGCCTGCCTGAAATATTCGCGATCCCTGAGATCGAGGGTGCGGTCGGTCCGCAGCGAGTCGCAGAACAGGCCACCCTCCGGAGTGATGGTCAGTATCCCGGTAAACTGCGTGTATTCCTCGCGCACCGCGGAAAGGAAATCCGAACAGGCCGCCTTGTCATTGGTGTCGAGATCGCGGGCGCGCGCCAGGCCGTAATGAAGCTGGGCCGTGCCCTGAATCTTCTCGTCGAGATCGCCCGAAATATCGTTCGCCGTGGCCGACAGGTTGACCAGCGCGGCGTCGATTTCGCTGGTGCGATTGTGGATGAAGCGCACCGCCACGAGAATCGCCGGCACCAACATTGCCACGATAACAAGTATCAGCAGCCGGGTGCGCAGGCTCATCGGTCCGTCGTTCCGCGCTTGAAACGGTGATTCCCGAGGCCATCATTAATGTCATCCTGCGCCTCCAACAATAGCCGCTGAGCAGGGCGTCTGCTTTCGAAAGCACGACGCCGAGCACTACGGCGTAGTGATCCCCATCTCCCGCAGCGCTGTCAGCATCCGCTCCGGCGGCGCCATCTTGATCGCAAGCGGTTGGCCCGTCTCCAGCACGCTCTTGAGGCTGGACAGAATGGCGGGCCAGCCCGCGCGGCCCCCGGAGAGGATGTCGTCGCTGATCGGACGGTCGTGCGATTGCAGCATCGTCAGCTTCACCGTATCCCCCGCCTGTTCGATCTCGTAGGTCACGAGCGTCGGCCCGAGCTTTTTCACCAGTGCCGGCCAGTTGACGTTCCAGGTCACGGTGAGTTTTTTCGGCGGATCGCATTCGATCACTTCGCCGCTGATATGCACGGAGCCATCGGGCGCGCGGGCAATGAAGGCGCCGCCGACCTTCAGATCGGCCTCGATTGCAAAGCCGGAGAAATATTGCCGGCTGAATTCGGCGGTCGTCAGCGCCTGCCACACCTTCTCGGGCGTGGACGCGATGTAGATCGTGTAGACGATGGCAGGCTTGAAATTTTCAATGTTCATGGCTTCCTCACGCTTACTCATCACGCCTTTCCAATTGCCGTTTCAACTCGCTGAGCGCGGCCAGCTTCCCGCGCTCGAATTTCCTGATCCACCGCTCGCCGATCTGATGGATCGGGACCGGGTTGAGGTAGTGCAGCTTTTCGCGGCCATGCCTGATCGTGCTGACGAGATTGGCCGCCTCGAGTATCCCGAGATGTTTGGTAACCGCCTGCCGCGTCATGGCGAGGCCGTCGCAGAGTTCGTTCAGCGTCTGTCCGTTCCTCACATGCAGCCTGTCCAGTAGCGCGCGTCGCGACGGGTCGGCCAGCGCTTTGAAGACTTCATCCATGACGAAGATAATAGGCAACCAAACGGTTGCATGTCAAGCGAAGGTGTTCGCCGGACGCTGTCGGCCCGTCGCATTCAGGCGGAATAAGATCATGCCAATGACTCACCGCGGCCACATCCCGCACATGATCCGGCGGCGTGATGGCAACAGTGACGTCGTTCGACTGGCGGATGTACCCAGGTTCGGCGATCCAGGAAGCCCCCGGAGTTGATCTCCGGGGGCTTCCTCGTCTATGGCGACCTCGTCGCTGACGCCTCAACTTGCCGGGAACTATGAATCCAATGCTGCGTATCGCTATTGCCACTGCTGCGCTGATGGCCATCACGATCACGCTGTTGCACGCGACCCATCACGGCGCTCATGCAGGATCCGCCACGCATTGCGGCTTCTGGACCGAGATCGAGGCGGGGCTGTCGTGTCGCTAGGGCGATGTTTTCT
>DAIMKE010000607.1:2638-4630 GCA_036721875.1 Bradyrhizobium sp.
GAGGCCGACAGCGCCGACCAGCGGTCGTTGAAGTCCGCGGCCGCGGTTCCGTTGGTGTCGACTGCAACGTCTTGCGGCGACGTCGTGCCGGCGGCAACGACGATGCCCTTGGTCCACGGTGTGTGCGATTTCATGGTGGCGGCAGCGGCGACAGCGAGCAGGGCGACAGCCACGAAACCGGTAATCGTTCGATGCTTCGTCATCAGAACCTCCTCAACGCCCACCTGGCATGAGTCAGAGGGAACCTAGCGATGGTTCAACAGTGACCGGGCAAGCGTTGATCGCGCCAATGCTCAGGTGGGACAACGAAGCTGCCGGAATTCAAATCGCTGCAAGCACGGTTGGGTAAATTCGGCTGTAACCGAGCTGGAACTGTCGGCATTCGATGAATGCGCAAAGCGAGCGTCGGTGGGTAGGGCTTAAAGGTATCAGACCGGTAACCCAAACTTGAACGCCCAGCGGCTCAACCGGTCTGCCCGAACTCACGCAACTTTGGCATTGTTTCTGCGTTGCAGGCGGGTACGGGAGGCCAGCAATGATGAAAGATACCATCGTGATTTGCGCTGGAATGCTGGCGGTCGGTGTCGGGGTATGGACGTTCTGGGGTAGTCCGCATCATGCGAAGTCTGTGAGGACTGAAGCGGTGCGCATCCTGGCCGATGATCCGGCATTGAAGCGCGCCTCCGAGATGGACCCTTACATGCGGACCGAGCGTTGAGCGGTCAATCAAGCGGCCATGCCGAGGCGTCGTTCATAAACCCGGCACACTCCGGAGATATCTTCTTGCCATTGGAACGAAATCAATCTTGAGCTACGACATGAGCGGATTTTCTTTTCGATTGGCCGCAGCATCGATTCTGCTTGGATTGGTGGTATGGGCGACGCTAGGTCCGCCAAAACCATCAGCTACTCCTTTTAATACCACGCGCTTGCAGTAAGCGCGTCGCCTTGCCGCGCGTGGCACTTGAGGCTGGTTGAACTGAGGCTGGCTGAACATCAAGCGCGCTGAAATTCCAATCGCCGCGCCCTCGGGACGTTGCCCTCGACAAAATCCCTGACATGCTCAGGCACCGGTTCGCCTGCGATGTCGCAGCGATCTTCGATGACCAGCGCGACATCCCTGGAGACGTCATTGGCCCAATGCTCCAGCGTGTTGAATGCCACGACGCGAACGGGATCGTTGAACTGTCCCGTCAGGAAATCATCGATCACAGCCTCAAGGTCGGTCCGCTCGATCTCGGTCTCGCGGTAGACGCTGCCGCTGCCAAAGCGATCGACCACCAGGTAGACCGTTTCATCCGCGCCGTAAGGCACCGTGCCCGGCGACCACTCCGTTCGGGACATCGCAATGCTCCAACTGAACGGATACTCAACGGTCCGCCGACTGGTAAGTTCCATTTTGGGGCACCATGATGCATAATGTTAGCATCGCCCTCCCGCCGAGTACCTCCCCGAGAGAACCTCCCCATGTCGCTTCAAGCCTATCTCGCCTTCGTCGTCGCGTGCATCGCGCTGGCGCTGATCCCGGGCCCGGTGGTCACGCTGGTGATCGCCAACGGCCTGCGCTACGGCACCCGCGCCGCGCTGACCAATATCGCAGGCGTCCAGGCCGGGCTGACGATCGTCATCGGCATCGTCGCGGTCGGATTGACCACGCTGATGGCGACCATGGGCTATTGGTTCGACTGGGTGCGGTTTGCCGGCGCAGCCTATCTGGTCTGGCTCGGGATCAAGCTCATTCGCTCGCCGGTCGAAGGCGTCGAAACCGACGAGCCGCCGCCACCGCCGCGCGGCGGGTTTTTCCTGCAGGGGTTTCTGGTGCTGCTGTCGAACCCGAAGGTGCTGGTGTTCTTCGGAGCGTTCATTCCGCAGTTCATGGACCTGAGCAAGGATCATTTCACGCAGGTGGCGCTGCTCGGCTTCACCTTCATGGTCACGGGCGCCGTTACCGATTCGATCTACGCGCTGCTGGCCGGCCGGGCGCGACTGTTT
>DAIMKE010000608.1:0-4630 GCA_036721875.1 Bradyrhizobium sp.
GGGCGGCTCGGTGGCCTCCTCGATCGGCGCCCAGATCGCAATCGATCTCGTCAACGAAAAGGGTGGCGTCGGCGGCAAGTACAAGGTCGCCGCCGTCTCCGCCGATTCCCAGAGCAAGCCCGAGGTGGCGATCAACGAGGCGGTGCGGCTGATCGACCAGGAGAAGATCGACATCATCAACGGCGTCTATGCCAGTTCGCACGCGGTCCCGCTCGCGGCCAAGGTCGAGCAGCAGAAAAAGATCCTCTGGATCACGACCGCGGTTTCGACCGCCGTGTTCAAGGACAAGAACCTGCAATACGTCTTCCGCGCACAGATTCATTCCGATCAGTATGGCCAGGCCTTTGCCGGCTTTATCAGCGAGCACGCCAAGGCCAAGCTCGGCATGGAGCCCAAGGACGTCAAGGTCGCGCTGATCCATGAGGACGGTCCCTACGGTGTCGGGGTCGCCGCCGCCGACGAGGCCTATTCCAGGGAGGCCGGCCTTCAGATCGTGCTCCGCGAAGGCTATTCGGCCTCCGCACCCGATCTTTCGGTGCTGGTGACCAAGCTCAAACGCGCCAGGCCCGACGTGATCTCGCACGCCGGATACAACCCCGACATCACCCTGTTCCTGCGCCAGGCGCGCGAGAACGGCCTGCGCTTCAAGATGCTGTTCGGCGCCGGCGCCGGCTACAGCCAGCTCGACAAGCTGCGCGCCACGTTCGGCGCCGACATCGACAATTTCTGCAACATCGATCCGGTGCCTGCGCAACTGCTCGACGCATCGAAACTGGCGCCAGGGATCGGCGACCTCACCAAGACGATGGTGGAGCGCTACAAGGCGAAGACCTCTGCGACCGACGTTCCGCCGCATTGTTCGATGGGCTTCAACCAGACCTGGATCCTGCTCAACAACGTGCTGCCGGTTGCCAAGGAAAAGTACGGCAGCTTCGATCCCGAAGCCATTCGCAAGGCCGCGCTCGACGTCGACATCCCGCCGGGCGGCACCATCCAGGGCTATGGCGTCAAATTCTTTCGGCCGGGCACGCCCCTTGCCGGCCAGAACGAGCGCTCGACGCCGGTCGTGATGCAAAATGCCGGCGAGCACATCTCGGTGGTCTGGCCGACCAATATCCGGACGCAGGACCCGGTGTTCCCGCTGCCGAAATCCTCGACCTACGGCGCGTAGCGCGGCTGCACGACTTCGGCACCGCCTCGTCGGCGATCGCTCCAGGCTTGGAGATGTACAGCTAACTCGGTTGTGAAGAATGCGACCCCGATCGTGACTGGCGGGCATGGTGGGTGACCACCATGTCACTTGGGGGCACAAGAGCCGAGTTCCTTGCCATGCGAGCGTTCGCACTAGCGCTTTTTCTATTACTTCCGAGCCTGGCAGCGGCGCAGCCGCCGCCGCAATACAATCCGTACACCCATCGATACGAGTACGCTCCCAAAGGAGCCACACCGCAGTACAATCCATACCGGAAGCGGCGAGAGCTCACCGGCCCCGGCGAAACGCTCCAGTTCAATCCCTACACCAGGAAACGCGAGTATGCTCCCGAGGGGGCCATACCGCGATACAACCCCTACACCAAGCGGCGCGAGCTTGCCGCTCCCGACTAGGACGTCAGCGTGGCGGAGCCATGCGGTCAGGGGCAAAGTCGGTCGGCAGACCGTCGATGCTCTTCATATTCTTCAGACCCCAGTATTTTCGCAGATTGTTGACGCCCTGCGCCGTCCAGTGGCGCACGAGGCTGCCACGCTCCTGCTTGTAATCGAACAGCGGGACGCCCATGCCGCATGACGTCTGCACGAGATCAACCGTGAGGCGGATGATCTGGCGTGCCCCGGCAACTTCCTCGAACCTCGGAACGAGATCGGCATACTCCGGCGTGCCGCGCATAAGCGATCGGCCCTGGCCATAGAGTCGCAGGATCATCGGAGCGCCGTCGAAGGCGCAAAACATGATGGTCAACCGCTTGTCGTCAGAGACGATCAGATGCGCGCGGGTCTCGCTGCCGCTGCCGGTGCAATCGAGATAGGCAACGTCGGTCTCTCCGAGCACCCGGAATGAGGACAGCCCCTTGGGAGAGACGTTGATGCGTCCCTTCGGCGGGGCGCTGGCGACGAAGAAGATCTTCTGCCGCTCAATGAACGCCGCGTGCTCTGGTTCGATCCTTGCGAATTGTTTGCCCATGACCGTTCGTCCTTTGCGTAGCGACGAAGCCGAGACGAACGGCTAGCACGTCGTGAGTACCGGTTTAAGGACGCTAATTATACTGGTATAAAAATCACCATGAAACGACAGGACCTGATCGCTCCGGCTCTCTCGCTCAGCGCGTTTCTGAGGGCGCTCCGGGAGCGCCAGTCTCCGGCAGAATTCGGTCTCTCCGCCGGACCCCGACGGCGCACGCCCGGCCTTCGGCGCGAGGAGGTCGCCCAGCTCTGCGGATTGAGCGTCACCTGGTACACGTGGATCGAGCAGGGGCGCGATGTGTCTGTCTCCGCTTCGGCACTTGCGCGCCTCGCACGCGGCTTGCGCCTGTCACGCGCCGAGCGCAGCTTTTTGTTTGAAGTTGCGGGCAGGCGCGATCCCGAGCGGGCAGGCAACAGGGATGATCCGCCTGACGCGGTGCTGGCCTGCGTCGATGCGATCGATGGTCCCGCCTACATACTCGATCGCACATGGGGCGCGTGTCGTTGGAACGCGAAAGCGTCCCGACTGTTTTCAGGATGGCTCGATGCTGACGGCGAAAAGAACCTCCTGCGCTACATCTTCCTCAGGCCTGAGGCTCGAACTTTGATCCTCGACTGGTCGTCCCGTGCGCATCGCGTCGTCGCAGAGTTCCGCGCCGCGGTGACAGGCTACTCCGACGATCCGGATATTCGTCGGCTCGTAGACGAACTGAGAGTTGGAAGCTCCGACTTCGAGCGCTGCAGGCAGGCACAGGGGGTTTTGGCACGCGAAGGCGGCGAACGTGGGTTCAACCATCCGACCATGGGACTGCTGCACTATCAGCAGGTTTCGCTGTCTCTCGCGGGTTGGCCCGACTATCGATTGACGATGCTTCTCTCTGCACCAGCCGTACGCAATCGATGACGGGTATTTGAACGTCACACGTTCCGGTGTGAACGCACTGCTCGACGTACCAGAACGAGCAGGGACTCGCCTTGCATTCTCATAGTTCCGCGGCCCGCGTCCTTACGCCGGTTGACATCGAACAGGGCCGAGGCGCAGCCTGCCCTGGGTGGAACACGTGGGCTCGTTGATCGGACAATTTGCGTCGCATTGCACAAATCCGAAATGGAGACACACCATGAGGGAGTTACTCGTCGCTACCACCGCCGTGGCGGTGCTTTCCACAGGTCCAGCACTTGCAGCCAACAGCGCCAAGCATCTGGGCAAGGTTCAGTTCGAAACATCCTGCACACCCGCAGCGCAGAAGCTGTTTAATCAAGGCATGCTCTATCAGCACTCGTTCTGGTATCGCTCCTCGAAGCAGACGTTCGAGGATGTCCTCAAGGCAGATCCGAATTGCGCCATGGCGTATTGGGGCATTGCGTTGAGCCTGCTCTACAATCCGCATGCGCCACCGCCACCGGCAAACCTCCCGCTCGGGCTCGAGGCGATACAAAAAGCCAAGGCCATGAACGCCAAGACGCAGCGCGAGCGCGACTACATCGACGCGCTTGCCAGTATGTATGTCGATTACGACAAGGGGGCCGACCACCGCACCCGTGTGCAAAACTATCTCAAGGCGCAGGAGCAAGTGGCGCTGCGCTATCCGAAGGATGTTGAAGCACAGATCGGGTACGCGATAACGCTCAACGTGGCGGCATCTCCCACCGACAAGACCTACGCCAATCAGCTCAAGGGCGCGGCGCTGCTCGAGCCGATCTTCAAGCGGCTGCCGCAACATCCCGGCGTCGCGCACTATCTGATTCATTTGTATGACTATCCCGCGATCGCCGAAAAGGGACTCACTGCCGCCAAGCGCTACGCCAGGATCGCGCCGGCGGCGCCGCACGCGCAGCACATGCCCTCGCATATCTTCACCCGCGTCGGGTACTGGAAGGAATCGATCGCGGCGAACGCGGAATCCGCGCGGGTCGCCAAGCTCGATGGCGAGCAGCACGACCAGGCCCACGGCATGGACTATTTGGTCTACGCGTATCTGCAACTCGCGCAGGACAAGAAGGCGAGGGCCGTTATCGATGAGATGAATGCCATCGACTTCAAGATCGACCGGTTCGTCGGTCCGTACGGGGTTGCCGCGAGTAACGCGCGCTATGCGGTCGAACGCGGCGACTGGAAGGCCGCAGCCGCGCTTCAGTCGCGGGACACCAAGTATCTCTATGCGGACGCGTTGACATATTTTGCCCGCGCACTTGGCAAGGCGCGTTCGGGTGATCCGGCCGGCGCGAAACCCGACGCCGACAAGCTTGGCGAGATCAGCGCAAAACTGAAGGAAGCAAAAGACGGCTACTGGTCCGAAATCGTCGGCATCCAGCAGCAGGTCGCAAGCGCCTGGGTGCTGTTCGCCGAGGGCAAGCACGACGAAGCGCTCAAGGCGATGAGTGCGGCGGCCGCCGCGGAGGACAAGACCGAGAAGCATCCGGTGACGCCCGGTCCGCTTGCGCCGGCTCC
>DAIMKE010000609.1:0-4627 GCA_036721875.1 Bradyrhizobium sp.
AGCCATCGTCGACACCGTGATGCGCAAGGTCGACAAGAACGGCAAGGGCATCATCCTGATGCACGACTTCCAGAAGCACACGGCCGAAGCGCTGCCCGAGCTTCTGAGGAAGCTGAAGGCCGGCGGCTACAAGGTGGTCGCAATGCGCGCCAAGGCGCCGGTGGAGACCATCGCGCAGTACGACGAAGACATTGTCAAGGACCTGAAGCTGCCCACCGTGAGCTCGCGTCCGGTGTCCAGCGTCGTGCAGACGATCTCGGAATAGCGCCGGCGCGGACCGACCCCGTGCCGGCACTGCGTATCGAAGGCTACGTCATCGTTTCCGCGGACGGCATGCTGGCAGACGCGCGCAACGTCATGCCGGACGAATTGAAGTTCGAGGGCGACAAGGCGTTCTTCACCGCCGCCCTCGACCGCGCCGACCTGATCCTGCACGGCCGCAACTCCTACGAGGACCAGCCGAACTCGCCGCAGCGCAAACGGATAGTCTTGACGCGGAAGGTCGAGTCGATCGCGCCCGATCCAACCAATCCGAAGTCGACCCTGTGGAATCCCGCCGGCGCGTCCTTCGAAGCTGCCTGCCGCCATGCCGGCGTGGATGGCGGCACGGTTGCCGTGATCGGCGGCCCCGGCGTCTTCGGCATGTTCATGGATCGCTACGACGTGTTCTGGCTCTCAGTTGCACCGCACGTGCGGCTGCCCGGCGGCGAGGCATGCTTTCCCGGCGTCCCGGCCCATTCGCCGCAGGAAATTCTCGCCGGACACGGCCTGAGCGCCGGAGAGGTGCAGATGCTCGATGCGGCGCATGACGTCACGGTGACGCCATGGCGGCGCAAGGCGTAGAGACCCTTTGACGTCGATCCAGCGGTGACCTTTTCACCTACGGCTGCTCCCGTTGCGGTTGCGGTGTCGCTGACAAAGATGATGTCGACCAACGCTTTTTGGTGCGAGCACGCACTGAATGCCGCCCGTCTTCGCCGGAAATTTGGAGATACCCTCCCTTGACAAACCCGGGTTCTTAAGCGGGAATGTCGGAGCAGCTAGGGGACGTCAGACTCACAGCGCAAGAAAACGCAACGAAAAAGACCCCAAAAACCCCACCAAAAAACAGACCGCTAAAAAAGTGTCGGCTTCCCAGATCGGAACGACTCGGTAGTGACGATTCGACGTCCTCCGTGTTCGTAAGGCGGGGGTCGTTACAGGTCGAAACACGACCAACCTCGCCGTGATTTTAACCGGGGAGGGAATGATGCGGACAATCTTGAAGTTTGCTGGACTGGCGATTGCTTCGGTGATGGCGTTGGGTATCCCGACGGCCTCTGCCCAAGACAAAAAAGTGCGCATTCAGATGCAGTCGAACTTCGCATCGACGCTTGCGCTGCTCGGACCGAACGCGAAGTTTACGGTCGACCAGATCAACAAGGTCTCAGGCGGTTCGATCGACATAAAGTTCTTCGAGCCGGGCGCGCTGGTGCCGCCGGCGCAGGCATTCGACGCAGTTTCGTCCGGGGCGCTCGACGCGGCGTGGGCAACGCCCGGCTTCTGGACCGGCAAGGACATCGCCTTTGCGGTCTACTCGACCGTTCCGTTCGGCCCGGGCATGGGGGAATACCTCGCCTGGATGAAGGAGGGCGGCGGCGAGAAAATGCTGCAGGAGCTCTACGGCAAATACAACATCCACTCCGTGATTTGCCACCTTATCCCGCCCGAAGCGTCGGGTTGGTTTCGCAAGGAAATCAGCACACTGGCTGATCTGAAGGGGCTCAAGATGCGCTTCTTCGGGTTGGGTGCGAACGTGATGCAAAATCTCGGCGTATCGACCCAGCTGCTTCAGGCCGGCGAAATTTTCCAGGCGCTTCAGCTCGGCACCATCGACGCCACCGAGTTTTCGATGCCGGTGATGGATCTCAGCCTTGGTTTCCACCAGGTCGCAAAGTTCTATTACTTCCCGGGCTGGCATCAGCAGGCGACGTTCGGCGACCTCATCATCAACAAGGCGAAGTGGGATTCGCTGTCGCCGACCCAGAAGGCGCAGGTCGAAGCGGCGTGCGACCAGACCGTGCTGAAGGGCATCAGCGTAGGCGAGTCGGTGCAGCCGAAGGCGATGAAAGATATCGAGGGCAAGGGCGTCAAGCTGATGACCTGGTCCCCCGAATTCCTGGCAGCTTTCGAAAAGGAGTGGAAGGTGGTTGCCGCCGAGCAGGCCACCAAGAGCCCAGAGTTCAAGAAGGCCTGGGACTCGCTCGGCGCATTTCGCGAAGAGTACAAAATCTGGCGCGAACGCGGCTACCTGAAATAGCAGCATCGAAGGAGCGCGGTCGCTGGCTGGCTGCCGCGCTCCTGTGCGTCTTGCAGGCCAGAGCCTTCAGGCGGCGACGACCGCGCCTGCGGCTTTCGGCAGCGAATTCCGGCCGCACACCATTGGCGAACAGGACAATTCGATGGAAACAATGCTTGCCGTCTCCCAGGGCATCGACCGGATTTTGCAGCGGATCGCCAGTCTTTTCGGCTGGCTGTTCATCGCGCTGGTTGTCGTGATTTGCTGGGACGTAATCACCCGGAAGATGGGCTTTCAGCTACCCGGGTTCGGCTCGACGCCGATCCAGGAACTGGAATGGCACCTGCACGGCATGCTGTTCCTGTTCTGGCTGGGTTACGCCTATGTGCGCAACGTGCATGTGCGCATCGACGTGTTCACCGGCCACCTGCCCTGGCGCCGGCAGGCCTGGCTGGAAGTCCTCGGCATCGGCATCTTTGCAATCCCCTACAGTGCGCTCGCGACCTATTACTCGTGGTCTTTCGTCGTGGTGTCGTTTCTGCAGAACGAGAGTTCCGACGCGCCGAACGGACTGAGCAACCGCTGGATCATCAAGGGTTGCCTGTTCCTCGGCCTGGTCCTGCTCGACTTCGCGATCCTTTCGGTACTGCTGCGCAAGCTCGTCGGCCTGTTCGGACCGCCGCGCCTCGCGGAGGCCGCCGGCGCGCCGGCTGCAATTCAGTTGAACCGCTAGGGGGCGATCATGGAATGGGTTGGCGATCATCTCGCGATCCTGATGTTCCTCGTGCTCACGGTGATCATGTTCGTGGGCTATCCGGTCGCGTTCGTGCTGGGCGGCGTTGCCCTGGCGTTCGGCGCCCTCGGTATCGTGTTCGAGGTGTTTCGGCCGGCCCAATTCGGCAGCCTGATGCCGCGCATCTTCGGTCAGGCAGTGCAGAACCCGGTCCTGATCGCAGTACCGATGTTCGTCTTCATGGGGACGATCCTGGAGAAATCGGGCGTCGCCGACGAACTCCTGAAGGCGCTGCAGGTACTCACGCGCCGCATCCCGGGCGGTCTTGCGATGTCGGTGACCCTGATGGGTACCATCATGGCGGCGACCACAGGCATCGTCGGCGCTTCGGTCATCATGCTGACGCTGATCGCCCTGCCGACCATGCTGGCCGCCGGTTACTCCAAGGAGCTTTCCGTCGGCACCATCGCCTCGGCCGGAACGTTGGGTATCCTGATCCCGCCCAGCATCATGCTGGTGATCATGGGCGATCTGCTGACGATCTCGGTCGGCACGCTGTTCACCGCCGCGATCGTTCCGGGGCTCGCGCTGTCGATACTGTATCTCGTCTACCAGGGTATCCTGGCGTTCGCAAAACCGCATCTGGCTCCGCCGCTCCATGTCGATATCGGCCCAAAGTCGAGCGGCGAGATGTTGCGCATGGTGCTGCGCAGCTTCCTGCCGCCGGCCGCGCTGATCTTCGTCGTGCTCGGCTCGATCTTCGGCGGATTCGCGACGCCGACCGAAGCGGGCGGCACCGGTTCGGCCGGCGCGCTGGCGCTGGCGGCCTGGAACAAGCGCCTCAACATGAAGATGCTCAGGGAGGTCATTGAAAGCTCGGCACTCACGAACGCGCTGGTGTTCTTCATTATCTTCGGCGCCACGCTGTTCTCCTTCGTGTTCCGTGCGCTTGGCGGCGACGACCTGGTGGTGGAAATCCTCCATGGGCTCGGCATCAACACCGGCTGGGAGATCATGATCTTCGTGATGGCGCTGGTGTTCATCATGGGGTTCTTCTTCGACTGGCTGGAAATCTGCCTGATCGTCCTGCCGATTTTCGCGCCGATCCTCTCCAAGCTCAGCTTTGAGCCGCATCTGGCGACCAACAAGGATTTCATGCTGTGGTTCACCATCCTGGTGGCGGTCAACCTGCAATCGGCGTTCCTCACGCCGCCGTTCGGCTTTGCCCTGTTTTACATGAAGGGCACGGTCCCGCCGTCGGTGACGATGCAGCACATCTATCGCGGCATCATTCCGTTCGTCATGCTGCAGCTTCTGGCAGTGGCGCTGTGCCTGATCTTTCCGGAGATCGTGCTCTGGCTGCCCCGGCGCTTCGGATTCCTCGACTGAAGGGGTGATAACCGGCGCCGGTGGTTGGCCGCGAACGCGGCCAACCGATGGAATGCGGATGGAATAGTTGGACTACATGTCCGCATAGGACGGTTCGTTGGGCCGCGGTCCGCGGCCGTAGCCTACGATCATGAACAGCGCACCGACAATCGACAGGTTCTTCAAGGCGTCGATCAGCGTCCTGGCGTTCTCGGGCGCCGCCTGATTCCAGAAATCATGGAAATAGA
>DAIMKE010000610.1:0-4616 GCA_036721875.1 Bradyrhizobium sp.
GATCTACGGTCCGCCCGCCCCGATCGCTTCCGCCATCGCGTCGATCGTACCCTTGAAAAGCGCCGGATCCTGCAACGAAGCCTTCAGATGGTTGCGCCCGTGTCTCGATGCGGTGTCTGGGCGAAGGCGACGCCGCGGGCTTTGTCGAATGCGAGGCTCGCGACCCGCCGACTAGGATCCTGCCTTCCTCCTTCCCGGACTGGCGGCAGCACTTGGCCTCTGCGCGAGCGGCGCCGGTAACATCGGGCTTGCCCGATAGAAAGCTTGCGCGCCGTCTACGAGATCTCGTGCTCCAGCGTGAGAGACTTGAGGTGACGTGCCCGATCAGTTGAATGTCGCGAGGCGCTCAAGCGCAAGGTTGACAAGGCGATCCTCGAATAGCTTCAGCTTTCGCGCTGCTGACGTCTCGCCGCCTGTCCATGTCTTGAGCGCTGTCTTGATCGACTCCTGATCCGCAGCGACGCCGTCATTTTGGATGAGCCAATCGATCGTTGCCAGAAGCTCCATACCCAACGGAGATTCGAAGCCGTCGATCAGCTTCGCAGTCGATTCGAGTGCAGGCAGGAACGCCTTTGCATCACCCGACCCCAGATAGGCTGCAATCTTGTCTCGTTTGGCGTCCTCGAACCAGATCACATCGAATGGACCGGCATCGCCGATGCGCTTTCCACAATGCAAATAGCTGCCGTCGAGGCCGTTAAGCAGGTGGGTCAGTCGAGGAGCGTATGGACCATATTTATCGGCCTGAAAACGTAGATCGAGCGGGTTCTCCAATTCCAGCTTCTCGATGCTGCGTTCCAGGAAGTACGCTAGCTTTTGGATTTCGAGCAAGGAGCATTCGATTCCGAGTATCCAATATCTGCGAACCAGCTCAGCGACGAGCGCACGCGCCGGCGTCAGCTTCTCGACACCCGCGCGCTTCGACACATTCTGGTATTGGTCCGTAGGCTCATAGACGATCACACTGACGTCGTTCAGTGCTCCGAGCGCAGCTTCAATCTTGGGACGCACGTCCGGCCAGTTCAGACCTCCGTTCCCGCTCCCGAGCGGCGGAATAGCAATCGAGCGAATCTTCTTCTCGGTGATGACGCGCTTAAGATCCTTCAGACCACTCTCAATCCACTCCATCTTGGAATCGCCGCGCCAATGCTGCTTGGTCGGGAAATTAATGATCCATTTCGGACCGATCAATGCCTGGCGTTCGGTAACGAACATGTGGCCGACCCTGACTTCCTTCTTCTTGCAGGCCGCCTCGTATGCTTTGAAGTTCTCAGGATAAGCTTCCTTGAACATCAAGGCGACGCCCTTTCCCATCACACCAACGGTGTTGACGGTATTGACCAAAGCTTCGGCTTTGGAGTCGAGAAGATTGCCGCGCGTAAATTCGATCATCAGAAATACCAACCGGGCTTCTTGACCACTTTCATGGTCTGGTTGCGTTGCGCCAATGCGGCATTCAGGGAATTCAGCACATCATCGTTGTAGCAGACGAGCCCGGAGAGTGCATCGACGGGCAGATGCTTGTGGACAAGGGCTTCAGCCTGATAGCGTTCCTTTTTCGACGGATCATCGGGATCATTGCGGAAATCCCGCCGCTGCAGCATGTCCCAATCGATCTGATCCAGGCGAGCGAGATCCGAATAAAATTGCGCCGCAGCAAGGTATGCATGACGATCCGTAAACAGGAACGGAATCTTCTTGGCTTGTATCGTTCGTAGCGACGAAACCATGATGACGATCTCGTCATTGTTGCGCTGTCGAATGCCGCCCCAACCAGTCTTGATATTGTACATCATTGGCGAAAACGGGGTGAAATAGAACGGTACGTAGTCACTCAGCGTTCCTGATGGCGGCGGCACTACAGGATGCTTGTCGCGCTTACTGATCAGATCGCGATTTCCAATCTCTACGAAGTTGGGATCCAGCGCCGTCGAATTCTTACAATGCAGGCCGTTGTCCAGAATCCACGGGATATTGTCCCGATGAATAATCCGGAAAATGAGAGCGTTCTCTGGCGTGAGATCCTTGGACACGGCGGCGACTCGGACATTTTCGTTGCCGAACCGTATGCAAAGCATCTCGCTTAGCATATATAGAACGAAAGAAGAACAAGATCAAGGTCAGTTGTTCGCTGTTCTTACCACCGAGGGCCCCGTCAGCTATCTGTTGTTATCTCGACGCGGCACATCTTTGGACCGCTCCCCATAAAACGCATCGCGGGAGCCGTGGTTCTTCCCGACAGACGAATGGCTTTTGGAGATGGGGCGCGAACACGGCACCGTAACCCTCCAGGACCGATGTCAGCTGTTCCAGTCAACAGCGTTGAACAGACGATAGTGCTTGGCGGCGTACTCACGGTCGACCTGGTGTGCGAAGGCAAGCAGCCCGGCCACATGGCGTTGCATGCCGATCCGCGACGCAAAACCCCGTCTCTGCATGTGTGCACGGGCACCGATCTTGGGACTCGTCAAGGCATAAAGATGAGTTTCGAGATTGTTGCGGAACGAGCGCGTGAGCCTTGGCCGCTCGCGATCTATCAGCACACCCAGCATGACCTTCCTCGCCCGGGGGGCGCGATACTAGTTTTGGAATGGCGAACGGTCAGCCCGAAGGTTTTGAGCGCAAGTTCGACGAGCTTGACCAGCTGCATCGCGGAGGATCGCCGCACCTCGTCAATTCGCGAAAACGTCAAGTCATCCGCGTATCTGGTGTAGGTCCAGCCCAGCTTCCTGCACATGTCGCTCAGGTGCACATCGAGTGCGTGCACTGCGAGATTCGCGAGCATCGGACTGGTGGGCGCACCCTGTGGCAAGTGTCCTTGTGGCAAACGCCGATAAGGCAATTGGCTGGGCTTGGAGGGCGGATGAGGTTTTCCTTCGGGGGAAAATCGGGTGCAGATGCGCGCCAGCTGGAAGCAGAGCAACGCCGGATAGACCCGGCTTTTCCTTGAGAGCCTCCTCGAGCCCCAATTCGACGCGGGGATGCTGATAGGTCAGAGTTGACTCTACCTGGCGCAGATTTCGGCCGGCTATCAGGAAATTCAGGTAGGGCTCGAGGCCGTCTTCGAGATCACTTTGGCGTTTGGTCAGCCCCGCCTGAATGGTGGGCAGGACATTGAATGTCTGACGTGCGCCCGACTTGAAAAGACCCCATGTAATGGCTGCCCACGCCCATGTCTCTCGTTGGCGAACGTTGTGAATAAGCGCGGCCTCTATCGAGGACTGATGCGCATCGGACAGGCACCGCGCGATGTATTCGCCTGTGTTCTCATCCTTCTCAAGCCCGTCGGCGAGAACCGCGAAGTAGCGATGCATCTCAAGCGGTGTTGCGAGCCGCTCGACCGCGTCATCTCGAGAGCGTAGCACGGTGGGTTGCAGGCTCGGCGGAAGGCTCGGCAGGCGATTCTCAAAAAGCTTGGTTCGCTGGGCAGGGCCGTAATTCTCGTCCTCCAGCGTGACGACCCATTTGTCCTTCAACCGCAGCTTGCTTTCATGCAGCACATCCGACCGGCTCGTGATAACGAATTTCCTGTCGGGAGCAGCCGACTGGAGTATCTCGGCAATCGCGCCGTTCCAGGGCGCGGAGGTTGGCTCCAGCCGAAAGCGGCCCCAAGGGTCCTCGATCTCGTACACCACAGGGCGAGAGTCTGGATCATCGGCGGTTTTCTCTGGGCCGCCCCTGGACGACGACATGCTTGATGCCGGGTATCTGGTCGCGCAGGTGAGCGATGAGTGCTTTGCTATGCGGGTCTTTCCCGTTCCGGATGCCCCCGTGATGACGACAGCGTGTTTCGTATCAATCGCGGTCTTTAATTCATCCCAGTTGGTCGGAGGAACGAAGCCTTCGAGGTCCGCCGATTCTCCAACATAGCCCCCCGCCGCGGCAATCAGGAGTTCAACGTCAAGACGGCTCCATACGCCTTGAGCGGCACCGCGCATGCGCAAAAAAGCTTCGCTACGCAAAGCCTCCCGGCAGCCTTGCAGATTTGAATGCGGTACGCGAAACCGCTGGCTTAACAATCGTTCGGTGCGTGCGTTGATCTTTTCGTGGTCCATGGCCCCAAGAATGGCAATTCTGCCTCCAGCGTCGGCCGGCAAGTTCTTCCCCATATCGGGGGGGATGTCGCTGGCGGGCGGCCACACGCCAACGGTTTCCACTTTCAACCGACGAGCGGCGCCGTCGAGGTCGGCATTGGTGACCAGGAGATAGCGGATGCCGGGATCGGCCAGCCGGTCGCGAGCGGACTTGCGTCTTTTGCCATGGGCGAGAAGGCGGCTTAGATCTTGATGCTTCCAGGGACCGGTATTCCGAAGCTTGCACTGGAGGACCAGGCGGTAGCTGTCGAGGGCAATGGTTTCCCACAACGCGCCCGGCTCATGTTCGATATTGGCTTCAAGGTCTTCCTCGGTCGCCGGCTCCAGTACGATCTCGTGCGCCACTTTCCTGGCAAGAACGAGATCAAGCGCCGTAAGTATCGAGACATCAAGTTGATAGACATAGCCTTCGAGCGATCGTCCGCCGCTGGAAGGAGAAAGCCCATCATCCCCTTGCGGGGAGGAAGAGGGGTCATGCATGGGTGACCCCGGAGGCACCGAAGGTCGCGCCATACAGGTCTT
>DAIMKE010000611.1:0-4609 GCA_036721875.1 Bradyrhizobium sp.
CGTGTGCGCCGAGCGCCTTCGCCCATTGGCAGGCCAGGAGGCCAATGCCGCCGGCGGCGGCGTGGATCAATACGCGGTGCCCTTGTTCGACCTTGAAGGTCTTGTGCAGCAGGTACCAGACGGTCAGCCCCTTGAGCATCAGGACGGCGCCCTGCTCGTAGGTGATGTGATCGGGCAGCTTGACCAGCTTGTCCGCCGGAATCACCCGTTCGCTGGCATAGCCGCCGAGGTTGAAGTAGTAGGCCACGCGGTCGCCGATGTGAAAATTGGTGACGCCCGGGCCGACGGCCACGACCTCGCCCGCCGCTTCGTTACCGGCGATAAACGGCAGCCCCGGCGCCTTGTAGAGGCCGGTGCGGAAGTAGACATCGATGAAGTTCAGGCCGACGGCATGCTGGCGGATGCGGACCTCGCCCGGCCCCGGCGCCGGCACGTCCACACTCTCGTACACAAGGGCTTCCGGCCCCCCCACCTTGTGTACGCGCACAGCCTTGGTCATGACGGTTTTCTCCCTCGGCGTTTCCTGAAGCACTCACCTTGCAGGCGAAACCAAGGCTATCGCCGCCGCATTGTCAACTCGCCCGGCCAAAGCTGCCTACCTGGCGGCCTTCCGGCGGTTGCGCCTGGCGAGCACGTTGAACAGTTCGACCGCCGCCGCAAACAACATGGCGAAGTAGATATAGCCGCGCGGGATGTGGAATTGGAATCCGTCCGCCACCAGCGCCACCCCGATCAGCACCAGGAACGCCAGCGCCAGCATCTTGGTGGTCGGGTGCTCCGCGACGAACCGGGAAACCGGCCCTGAAGAGACGTACATCACGAAACAGGCGATCACCACCGCCGCGACCATGATCTCGATATCCTCCGCCATGCCGATCGCGGTGATGATCGAATCCAGCGAGAACACCAGATCGACGACGATGATCTGCAGAATTACCCAGAAGAAGGCATTGGCCTTCGGCTGCGCCTCGTCCTCCGCCTCACGCGCTTCAACCTCGGCATGAATTTCGTGGGTCGCCTTCGCAATCAGGAACAAGCCGCCGCCGATCAGGATGATATCGCGCCACGAAAATGCGAGGTCCCTCACCGTGATCACGGGCTGGGTCAGGCCGATCAGCCACACCAGCACGCTGAGCAGCATGATGCGGAATATCAGCGCCAGCGCGAGACCGATCTGCCGCGCCTTCTTCGCCTGATGCTCCGGGATGCGCGAGACGATCACCGAGATGAAGATGACGTTGTCGATGCCCAGCACGATTTCCAGCGCCGTCAAAGTCAGCAGCGCTGCCCAGGCTTCCGGGCTGGTCAATAATTCCATCATGCCTTGAACGACTTTATCCGGCGGATCACGGTGTCACTTCCTATTGTATATGCGGCGATAGCGCAGAGCCCGACGACGATCGGCGCGCCCACCTCGAAGTCGCGGACGAGCGTATAGATCGCTAGCACGGTTCCGATAGCCATCAGCCACAGGGTCAGCCAGCGCAGCCGCACCACCCGGATCGGATGCACCACGTGAAACGACGCGAATGTCAGCGCGATCAGGACGGCGATGCCGAGGCTGGAGAGTGCTGGCGGCAGGTGCAGCAAGAACAAATAAAACGCGGCCACGTTCCATAGCGCCGGAAAGCCGCGGAAATGATTGTCCGACGCCTTCATGCGCCGGTCGGCGAAATAGAGCGCGCCCGACACCATGATGCCGATGCCGAGCAGCGGCGCGGCCACCGGCAGCAGCAGGCCGCTCGCGGTGATCGCATAGGCGGGAACGAAGACGTAGGTCACGAAATCGACGACGAGATCGAGCACCTCGCCCGACCAGTTCGGCTGCAGCCGCACCACGTCGAGCCTCCGCGCCAGCGGGCCGTCGATCGCGTCGATGACGAGGGCGACGCCAAGCCAGCCGAACATGTTGGCCCAGTGCTCGCGGACGGCCTCCAGCATCGCCAGCAGCGCAACGCCCGCGCCCATCGCCGTCAGGATATGCACGGCGAATGCTGCGGTTCGGGCCCCACCGGTCGGCGGGGCGGAAACTGGCGGACTCATCTGGTTCATCGCTCCGGCAGTGCTATCAGGAATCGACCTGATTTGCATATCCGCTCTTGCGGCGTTCCGCCGCGCGAACCGAGCGAAACTTTTCGCCGGGCTGGTGGCTTGAAAACGCTGCTCCAAACGTCAATTGTCCTGATATGAACGATGCATCGCAAGTTTATGACACCGTCGTGGTGGGCGGGGGTCCGGCCGGATTGACCGCGGCCATCGCACTCGCCGCGAGCGGTGCAAACACCGCCCTGCTCGCCCGCCGCGTGCCCTACGCCGACAACCGCACCACGGCGCTGCTGGGAGCTTCGGTCGACCTGCTCGAACGCCTCGACGTCTGGCCGCGCTGCCGCGAACAGGCCGCCGCGTTGCGGACCATGCGCCTCGTCGACGATACCGGCCGGCTGATCCGCGCGCCCGAGGTGCGGTTCTCCTCCGATGAAATCGGGCTCGAGCAGTTCGGCTTCAACATCGATAACCGCTCGCTGATGGTCGCGCTGGAAGCGCGCGCGGCGGAGCTGTCGAACCTGACCCGGTTTGACAATGAAGCAGCGACGATAGATCCGCAGGATTCGATCGTCGCCGTCGCTACCGGAAAAGGCGAGCACCTTGCCGCGCGGCTGGTGATCGGAGCCGACGGCCGGCAATCTCCTTCCCGCCAGGCCGCCGGAATCGAGGTCAGCCGTCGCGACCTGCACCAGTCGGCCCTGACCTTCAACATTGCCCATTCGCGGCCGCACAACAACGTCTCCACCGAGTTTCATACGCCGCAAGGGCCCTGCGTGTTCGTTCCCCTGCCCGGCAATCGCTGCAGCGTGGTGTGGGTTTCGACGGCCAGGGAGGCCGAGCGGCTGATGTCGCTCGGCGACGACGAATTGTCGGAGGCGGCCGAGAGGCAGTCGCATTCCATTCTCGGCCGCGTCAACGTCGAGGCCGGTCGCAACCTGTTTCCCCTGACGATCGAGCGCCCCGCGCAGTTCGCCAGCCACCGCGTCGCGCTGGTCGGGGAATCTGCGCATGTGGTGCCGCCGATCGGCGCGCAAGGTCTCAACATGGGCTTGCGTGACGCCGCCGACATTGCCGAGATCGCGGGCAATGCGATCTCGCTCGGGGAAGATCCCGGCTCGCCGGTGGTGCTGGCGCGCTACCAGTCTGCCCGCCGTGCCGACGTCGCGAGCCGTCTGATTGCGATCGATGTCGCCAACCGTTCGCTGCTCAGCGATTTCGTGGGCATGCAATCGCTGCGAGCTGCCGGCATGCACCTGCTCGGTTCGTTTGGCCCGCTGCGCCGGCTCGCCATGCGCGAGGGACTGGCGCCGACCTGGAAACGCGTCAGCTGACCATTTTTGCCGTAGCCCGGGCGGGCGAAGCGCCCCCGGGACCGGTCCCCGGGGTCGCTTCGCTCGCCCGGGCTACGTGACGTGATTTTCTACTTTGCATGGGGTTGTTTTCGATATTTTGTGTTTAGCTCCGCGCCACGCTTACGGAAACACCAGCCGCCCGCTCTGGATGAACCACATCACGCTGGTCAGCGTGACCACCGACGCGAAGGTGCCGATCAGGACGGCCACCGACGCCGGCTCGATCCAGGTATTGTTCTGGCGAGCGATCACGAACACGTTCAGCGCCGGCGGCAGCGCTGCCATCAAGACCGCGGTCGCAGCCCAGGGTTGCGCGAACGGCCCGAACAGCAGCATCAGCCCGAACACGATGAGCGGATGGATCAGGAGCTTGATCGCGATGACGCCGGGCACTTCCCAGGGCACACGATCGAACGGGCGCAGCGCTACGGTGACGCCGAGCACGAACAGCGCCGTCGGCGCGGCGGCGTTCTGCAGAAACAGCAGCGTCCGGTCGAGCGCCGTCGGCAACGGAATGTGGAGGGCTGCAACGAGAGCGCCCAGGACAGCCGACATGATCAGCGGGTTCAGCACGATCTGCCGCGCGGCAATGCCGACCGCATGCAGGAAAGACGGGTGCTCGCGATCGGTCAGCGCCATCAACAGCGGCACGATCGTGAACAGGAAAATGCTGTCGCAGCAGAAGATCAGCGCGGTCGGCGCCGCCGCCTTGCTGCCGAGCACCGCCAGCGCCAGTCCGGGCCCCATGTAGCCAATATTGCCATAAGCGCCGGCGAGGCCCGCCATCGTGGCCTTGCGCAGCGACAAGTCACCGATGATCCGGCCCGCCACCATCGCAAGGACGAAGGCGCTGACGGTTGCCAGCGTGGTTGCGATCAGGAACGGCGGATTGTTCAGTTCGGAGAACGGCGTCTCCGACATGATGCGGAACAGCAACGCCGGCAGCGAGACATACAGCAGGAAGAAATTCATCCAGGCGAGGCCGGATTCCGGCAGTCCCCGGGTTTTGCCACAGGCGAAGCCGATGAAAATCAAGCCAAAATAGGGGAGCGCCAGATTGAGGATATCAGCCATCGCGGAGACGTCTTTTCGTCAATGATTTCGGGCCCATGGCGCAGGATTCGCTCAATTCGTCCAAAGGTTAATTCGACCTGATCCCCCTAGCATCGGCCACAATCATGGTCTATTCGACGGGACATGATCAAAGCGCG
>DAIMKE010000612.1:0-4010 GCA_036721875.1 Bradyrhizobium sp.
TTCCGTCGGCGCCCCGCCAAGCGCGGCCGGCCAGGATTTGCGCGTCAGGACATCCCCTCGCTCGGCGACAGCGTCGGGGGCCTCGTGGCCAGTCCTGTCAGGGACGCGCCGCCGACCGCCCGCGACCAGCCGATGCGCGCACCCGACCAGTTCCAGGGAGACTACCCGGCCGAGCCGTCGCGTCCGCAGGCGGTTCACCCCGTCAGGGCGGCCAGCAGGTCCAACGGCACCGGCGGACCGCAGCTTCTGAAGCGGCCGGGCTTCCTGGCTGTGCATGGCGTGAAGAAGTCCTTTGGCAGCCGCCAGGTGGTGCGCGGCGTCAGCATCTATGTGCGCCGCGGCGAAGCGGTCGGCCTGCTCGGCCCGAACGGCGCCGGCAAGACCACCGTGTTCTACATGATCACCGGCCTGATCAAGGCCGACGACGGCGCGATCGAGCTCGACGGCCACGACGTCACCAAGCTGCCGATGTATCAGCGGGCGCGGCTCGGCATCGGCTATCTGCCGCAGGAAGCCTCGATCTTCCGCGGCCTCACCGTCGAGCAGAACATCCGCGCGGTGCTCGAAGTGGTCGAGCCCTCGCGCAAGAAGCGCGAGCAGCAGCTGGATTCGCTGCTCGACGAGTTCAACATCACGCGCCTGAGAAAATCGCCGTCGATCGCGCTGTCCGGCGGCGAGCGCCGCCGCGTCGAGATCGCGCGCGCGCTGGCGACGCGGCCGAACTACATGCTGCTCGACGAGCCCTTCGCCGGCATCGATCCGATTGCGGTCGGCGACATTCAGGACCTGGTCCGCCACCTCACCAATCGCGGCATCGGCGTGCTGATCACCGACCACAATGTGCGGGAGACGCTGGGCCTGACCGACCGCGCCTATATCGTCTATGCCGGGCAAATCCTGACCGAGGGCAGTCCGGAGGAGATCGTCAACGATCCGGACGTACGCCGTCTTTACCTTGGCGAGGAGTTCCGACTTTAGTCTAGCGCACGCCCCGCCAAAGCGTGGGCGATTTGGCACTAAGGGCTTGAATTCGTTTGATAATCTTTGACGCGCCCGGACCTGAAATGCCGGTTTCCACTTCGTGCTTGTCGCGCCATAGCCAAATTTTGGCGTTCGTCAAGCCGTGTACAAGGCCATTGGAGTAATATAAGCAAGAATCGGACCAACTCACATTGGATCGGTTTCTTAGCCTCCATGGCACTGACACAAAGATTAGAGTTCCGCCAGTCGCAGTCGCTCGTCATGACGCCGCAGTTGATGCAGGCGATCAAGCTGTTGCAACTCTCGAATCTCGACCTTTCAGCCTTTGTCGAGGAGGAACTGGAGCGCAATCCGCTGCTGGACCGTGCCAGCGACGGCCCCGAGGCGCCGGTCGCGGGCGAGCCGGTGGCCGATCACCCCGAATATGCCGATTCCGGCAGCTATGGCGAGGACGGCGGCGGAGAACTCTCCGATATGGCCGGTTCGCCCGGCGACGGCTTCGAACCCGGCCAGGAGGAGTGGCTGAACCGCGACCTCGGCACCCGGACCGAGATCGAGCAGACGCTGGACACCCCCCTCGACAACGTATTCTCCGAGGAGCCGGCCGAAGCCGCCGCACGGGCGGCGCAGGACGCGGCGCCCACCGCCTACACCGAATGGGGTGGCGGCGCCTCCAACGACGATGACTACAATCTGGAAGCCTTCGTCGCCGCCGAGGTGACGCTCGGCAGCCATCTGGCCGAGCAGCTTGCCGTGGCGTTCAGCGGGCCTGCCCAGCGCATGATCGGACAATATTTGATCGATCTGGTCGATGATTCCGGTTACCTGCCGCCGGATCTGGGGCAGGCCGCCGAGCGGCTGGGAGCGTCGCAGCAGGACGTCGAGGCCGTGCTGACGGTGCTGCAGAAGTTCGATCCGCCCGGCGTCTGCGCCCGAAATCTGAGCGAGTGCCTGGCAATTCAGCTACGCGAACTCAACCGCTACGATCCCGCCATGCAGGCGCTGGTGGAGAATCTCGATCTGCTGGCCAAGCGCGATATTGCCGGCCTGCGCAAGCTGTGCGGCGTCGACGACGAAGACATCACCGACATGATCGGCGAAATCCGCCGCCTCGATCCGAAGCCCGGACTGAAGTTCGGCTCGGCGCGGACGCAGACCATGGTGCCCGACGTGTATGTGCGGCCCGGCCCGGATGGCGGTTGGCACGTCGAACTCAACAGCGACACGTTGCCGCGCGTGCTGGTCAATCAGGTCTACTACACCGAGCTGTCGAAGACGATCCGCAAGGACGGCGACAAATCCTATTTCACCGATTGCCTGCAGAATGCGACCTGGCTGGTTCGCGCGCTAGACCAGCGCGCCCGCACCATCCTCAAGGTCGCGACCGAAATCGTGCGGCAGCAGGATGGTTTCTTCACGCATGGTGTGGCGCACCTGCGGCCGCTGAATCTCAAGGCGGTGGCGGACGCAATCCAGATGCACGAATCGACGGTGTCGCGGGTTACCGCGAACAAGTATATGGCGACCAATCGCGGCAGTTTCGAACTGAAATACTTCTTTACTGCTTCGATCGCATCGGCCGACGGCGGCGAGGCTCACTCGGCGGAGGCAGTCCGCCACCACATCAAGCAGCTGATCGACGCCGAGGCTCCGTCCGCGATCCTTTCCGATGATACGATCGTGGAACGATTGCGCGAATCCGGCATTGATATTGCCCGCCGCACGGTCGCCAAATACCGCGAAGCGATGCGTATTCCCTCCTCGGTGCAGCGCCGCCGCGACAAACAGAGCATGCTTGGTAATGCCCTTTCAGCCCCTGCCACTTCCGCCGACCGGTCCCGCGACACGGCTCCGGCCTGATTGCGTTCGCGCCAAATCGCGATAGTCTCGATTCCCCGCCAGAACATGAGGGAGAGTGGAAACGGTCTTCGAAAAGACCTCCTGCAAAACCAGAGTGGTCGAGGCATCAAGCGAGGCATCCAATGACCCTTCGAATCTCCGGGAAAAGCATCAGTGTCGGCGACGCCCTTCGTTCGCGCGTCAGCGAACGCACCGATGAAGTCCTGAGGAAATATTTCGACGGCAACTATTCCGGCCACATCACGCTGAGCAAGGATGGTTTCGGTTTCCGCACCGATTGCGCGCTGCACCTGGATTCCGGGATCACGCTGGAGGCCGATTCCAACGCCACCGACGCCTATGCCAGCGCAGACCAGGCGTTGCTGATGATCGAGAAGCGTCTGCGCCGCTACAAGAGCCGGTTGAAGGACCGCTCGGCCCGCAAGGCCTATGCCGCCTCCGAGGCGCTCGCCGAACTGAACGGGCCGATGCTGGATGCGTCGAGCTACGTGATCGAGGCGCCGGCGGAGGGCGAGGAGGAAGTAACCGCCTACAGCCCCGTGATCATTGCCGAGGCGACCACGTCGCTGAAGCGGCTTTCGGTGAGCGAGGCGGTCATGGAACTGGATCTGACCGGGGCTGCCTGCATCGTGTTTCAGCACGGGTCCAGCGGCCGGGTTAACATCATCTACCGCCGGACAGACGGCAATGTCGGCTGGGTCGACCCCCCGGCGGTTACCCCCTGACAAGCATGTCTGGCAGCATTGACGCCCACGACCGCCCTCCCTATGGTCCGCCGCCTCAACGGACAGGGTGCAGGAACTGGCCCTTCGGGAGTTGGCAGCGGCCATGCGTTGGAGTAGAAGCCCCCAAATCAGGACCCGGGTTTAAGCCCGCCTCCCGATCTCTCCTTGTTGTCGCCCCGGTTCTAGAACCTAATTCGTAACCTGACGCTTCATTTCACCTCGGAACGCCCCATGACGATTACCGATCTGGTCGCACCCGAGGCGATTATCCCGGCTTTGAAGGTCATCAGCAAGAAGCAGGCGCTGCAGGAACTGGCCGCGCGCGCCGCGGCGCTGACCGGGCAGAACGAACGCTCCGTGTTCGAGGTGCTCTTGCAGCGCGAGAAGCTCGGCACCACCGCTGTCGGCTACGGCGTCGCCATCCCGCACGGCAAGCTGCCGAAG
>DAIMKE010000612.1:4020-4602 GCA_036721875.1 Bradyrhizobium sp.
GGGTTCTTCGCCCGCCTCGAACGCCCGATCGATTTCGAGGCCATGGATGGCCAGCCGGTCGACCTGATCTTCCTGCTGCTGGCCCCGGAAGGCGCGGGCGCCGATCATCTGAAAGCACTGGCGCGAATCGCCCGGCTGCTGCGCGACCAGGACGTCGCCAAGAAACTGCGCGCCTCGCGCGATGCCCAGGCGATCTATTCGGTACTGGCGCTGCCGCCGGCGAGCGCGGCGTAGTAGGGTTGGAGCGTGGTTCCACGCGCGCCAGCGCGCCCGGCTAACGTAATCTTAAGCCAAATCGCAGTTATTCGTCCGACGCGGAATATTGCCCGCGTACCGGGGAGCTTTGCCATGAAGCTGCGGCTGACGATTTCGCGCGCGATATTGATTTTTGGACTGGTTACCGCACTGGGCCTCGGTGCCGTCATTGCCACCAGCGTTTACGGGCTGGCCCAGCTCAAGGTCGGCGGACCGCTCTATAACCAGATCAAGCTCGGCAACGACCTGATCGCCGACATCCTGCCGCCGCCGGAATACGTCATCGAGGCCTATCTGGAGGCCACCCTCCTCCTGCGCGATCCCTCG
>DAIMKE010000613.1:0-4596 GCA_036721875.1 Bradyrhizobium sp.
TACGAGATCGAAGGTCGGCGGCGCATCGGCGCGGGCATCCCATAATCTGCGGAAGTACTCGCCCATCTTCAGCATTTCGTCGTAACGCTCGTCCTCCGAATGCACCACGGCATCCGGCGAATCGACATTGGCGATCGCGACATCGGACCACCAGCTCAGCTTCATCCGGTCTTCCCACGGAAAATCGAACAGGGTCGCCAGCATCATGTTGGTGAGATCGGTCGAGATCCTTTCCGCCCAGTCGAAGGTCTCGTTACGCGGCAGCGCATCGAGCACGTCGGAAGTTCGCTTGCGGATCAGCGGCTCGAAATTGGCGAGATTTGACGGCGCCACGATCGGTGCGACGGTCCGACGCTGCGCGGTGTGCCCCGGGGGGTCCATGCGGATGAAGCTGGTCCGTTCCTGACCCTTCGGCTGGTCGGCCACCTGAATACCGCCGAGTTCCGAGCTCGACGAATAGGTCGCGTGGTCGAGTTCGACCGCGAAGATGTCGTCGTAGCGGGTCACCGACCAGTATGGCCCGAACGGCGAAGCCTCGCAATAATGCACGGGGTCGTCACGGCGCAATTTTTCGAACAGCGGCCGCCAGGTGTCGTCCTGATAAAGGTGGGGATCGCTGACGTCGATCGACGTCAGCCTGCGTTGTGCCGCCTGGGCCATCGCTTCCCTCCCCTCGTTCCGTCGCCGCTTTTTGAAGCGATCTCGATCCCGACGATAGGGGCAGATGCGGTCGCGAGTAAAGCCGGCCGGGGTTGGCCGGCGGCAAACCTGCAACCCTGCCACGCGTCCTCGCGGGGTTTGTCCCCCGGCGTGAGAACGGATAGTTTTGGACAAACCACAGGATCGGGAGAAACGACCATTCCGGATTTCGATGCCATCATCATCGGCGCGGGCTTGTCGGGCCTGTACCAGCTCTACCGGCTGCGCGAACAGGGTCTGCGCGTGCGGGTGTTCGAGGCCGGGACCGATGTCGGCGGCACCTGGTACTGGAACCGCTATCCCGGCGCGCGCTTCGATTCCGAAAGCTATTCCTATGGCTACTCGTTCTCGAAGGAATTGCTGCAGGAATGGGAATGGTCCGAGCATTTCGCCGGCCAGCCGGAAACGCTGCGCTACATCAACTATGTCGCCGACAAGTTCGACCTGCGCCGCGACATCCAGTTTCGCAGCCGGGTAACGGCCGCTACCTACGACGAGGACACACGAAGCTGGACCACCACGCTGGAGGATGGCAGCCGCTTCAACTCGCGCTTCGTGATCACCGCGATCGGGCCATTGTCGACACCGACGCTGCCGAAGATCGAGGGACGCGACGATTTCAAGGGCGCATCGTTTCACACCGCGCGATGGCCGAAGCAGCCGGTGGATTTCGCCGGCAAGCGCGTGGCTGTCATCGGTACCGGTGCGACCGGCATCCAGACGATCCAGACCATCGCCAGCCAGGTCGGTCATCTCACGGTGTTTCAGCGCACGGCCAACTGGGCCGCGCCGTTGCACAACGGCAAGATCGACGCGGAGACCCAGGCGAAGATCAAGGCCGGCTATCCCGAGATGTTCGCGCGCTGCCGCGAAACCTTCGCGTGCTTCATACATACGACCGACCCGCGCGGCGCGTTCGATGTCTCCGACGAGGAGCGCGAGGCCAATTATGAAAGGCTTTACGGCGAGCGCGGCTTCGGCATCTGGATCGGCAATTTCAAGGACATCCTGATCGACCGCAAGGCGAACGCGACGATTTCCGATTTCGTCGCGCGCAAGATCCGCGAGCGGGTGAAAAACCAGGCCACGGCCGAGAAGCTGATCCCGAAGAACCACGGCTTTGGCACCCGACGATTGCCGCTCGAGACGTTCTATTACGAGGTCTACAATCAGGACAATGTCGAGCTGGTCGACATCAAGGAGACGCCGATCGAGTGCATCACGCCTCGGGGCATCAAGACCAGCGACCGTGAGTATGAGTTCGACATCATCATCTACGCCACCGGCTTCGACGCCATCACCGGCAGCTTCGACAAGATCGACTTCCGCGGCGCCGGCGGCGCGCGGCTGAAGGATAAATGGAAACGAGGTCCCGAGACCTATCTCGGCATCATGGTCCATGAATTTCCGAACATGCTGATGCTGATGGGGCCGCACACCGCACTCGGCAACATTCCGCGCAGCATCGAATACAGCGTCGACTGGGTCACCGGGCTGATCACGTTTGCGACCAAACGGGGTTTGACGCGGCTGGAGGCAACGCCGGAGGGCGTGCAATCCTGGACCGACCACGTCAAGGCGCTCGGCGAGGGCATGCTTTCCAACGAGGTCGATTCCTGGATGACCGGCATCAACTCCAACGTCGAAGGCAAGCAGACCCGCATCGTCGCCCGCTACAGCGGCAGCGCTCCGGAGTACCGTGCGCGATGCGATGCGGTGGCGGCGAAGGGGTATGATGAGTTGAGGTTGGGGTAGCGTTGGCTCGCGGACTTTGCCTGCCCGATGACCGTCATCCCCGCGCAGGCGGGGAATCCAGTACGTCGCAGCTTATCGGCTCAATCATGAACGTCTCTGGAATACTGGGTCCCCGCCTTCGCGGGGAAGACAAGTGAATGTGCGCCGCGCGAAGCGCGCCATCCAATCGCGCCGTAGCGAGCGCGGCCTGGTTGGAAGATGGACCCGGGGCCCGTTACCCCATCTACGCGCTCCTCGGAATGACGAGGCAACTCACCACGCGTCGATGCACGGCCGCTTTTTCGTCGTACGCGCGTCCGCCTTTGGCACCGAGCGCAGGCCGGACATGATCCAGTGTCGCGTGGCGGCGGGATCGATCACCTCGTCGATCTCCAGCACCGAGGCGATCGAGACTGCCTTGCCGTTGGCATAGAGCTCGGCGACCTTGGCCTTGTAGTAGTTCTCGCGCTCGACCGGGTCTGCAATCGCTTCCATCTCCTTGCGGAAGCCGAGGCGAACATAACCTTCCAGGCCCATGCCGCCGAACTCGCCGGTCGGCCATGCCACCGTGAAGAAGGAAGCGTGGAAGCCGCCGCCGATCATGGCCTGCGCGCCGAGGCCATAGCCCTTGCGCAGCACGACGCCGAACAGCGGCACCGTGAGGCTTGCGCCGGTGACGAACATGCGCGCGACGTGGCGGACGATCGCGGTCTTTTCCGCTTCGGGACCGACCATGAAGCCCGGCGTATCGCACAGCGACAAAATCGGAATGTCGAAGGCGTCGCAGAGCTGCAGGAAACGCGCGGCCTTGTCGCCGGCCGGCGCGTCGATCGCGCCGCCGAGATGCTTTGGATTGTTGGCGATCAGGCCGAACGGCTTGCCCTCGATGCGGATGAACGCGGGGATCATGCCGACGCCGAAATCCCGGCGGATTTCCAGCACCGATCCCTCGTCGGCGAGAAGATCGATCACGCTCCGGATATCGTAGACGCGCAGGCGGTTCTCCGGGATCGCCCGCCGCAGCAGGCGCTGGTCCGGCGCCTTCCAGTCGGTGACAGCGCCCTGGAAGTACGAAAGATACTTCTGCGCCGCAGCGGTCGCCTCCGCCTCGTCCTCGACCAGGATGTCGATCACGCCGTTCGGCGACTGGAACGACACCGGACCGACTTCGGCCGGATGATAGACGCCGAGGCCGCCACCCTCGATCATCGCAGGTCCGCCCATGCCGATCGAGGCGTTCTTGGTAGCGATGATGACGTCGCAGCAGCCGAGCATCGCGGCATTTCCGGCGAAGCAGTAGCCTGATACGACGCCAACGACCGGCACGAGGCCGGAGAGCTTTGCGAACTGCACGAAGGACGGCCCATCAAGGCCGGTCATGCCGAGCCGGTCGGTGTCGCCGGGACGGCCGCCGCCCCCCTCGGCATAGAACACCAGAGGCAGCCGCCACTGCTCGGTCAGGCTGAGCATGCGGTCGATCTTCTTGTGGTTCATATGGCCCTGGGTGCCGGCCAGCACGGTGTAATCGTAGGAAATCACCATGCAGCGGGCGGCGTCCGCGCCAAACTTTTTGGCATTCACCGTGGCGACGCCGGAAATCAGGCCATCGGCCGGCGTGTTGCGGATCAGGTCGTCGACCTTGCGCCGCCGCCGCTGGGCGGCGATCGCGAGCGAGCCATATTCGACGAACGAACCCTCATCGACGAGGTGGGCGATGTTCTCGCGCGCCGTGCGCTGGTTGGTCTTGCGCCGCCGCTCGACCGAGGCCGGGCGATTTTCATCCAGCGTGATTGCGTGGCGTTCGATCAGTTCGGCGAGATCAGGACGGATGTGGTCGAGATCGAATTGCTCTTCCTCGGCCTCGTCATGGGCTTCGATCTCGGCCGGTTCGAGATAGAGGATCGCCTCGTCCTGCATCAGCGTCACGCCGGCTTCAGCCGCGACCTTGGTCACCCTGCCGCCATGCGGCGCGGTGACCAGATGCTCCATCTTCATGGATTCGAGCACGGCGATCTGCTGGCCGGGACGAACGAGGTCCCCTTCCCTGACATCGACCGCGACGATGGTGCCCTGCAGCGGCGCCGGAACCGGCATCGAACCGGCCGGACCGGCAGCCGGCGCCTCGGCCGTTGCCGTATCGGCTGCGGGCGCGCTGTCGTCGGC
>DAIMKE010000614.1:0-4588 GCA_036721875.1 Bradyrhizobium sp.
CGACGTCAGGACCACACGACTTCGCCGTACGCTTCCTGCGCGTACGTCTCGCGCATTCCGCGTCCACCGCATCTCACCGCACGTTCGTGACGATGGCCAACGCCCCTCATCCGCCGTGAGACGCGCGGAGTTAAATCACTGATTTGCCCGACGGCGCGAGCGGAATATTCTTGTGCGAAGGGCTGGACGGCTCGATGATGCGTGGTGTGGAAGTGATTTGCCCGTCAGGCAAATCGAGCGGCTTTGTTTCGGCCTCAATGTCCGAGCGATCTTCCAATGCCCGCCCCTGCTCTCTGCCAACATCAATGTTGATCTGCAGGATGTCTGCTCTCGAGGTACAGCGGACGTGACGTCATCCCAACCCGATGTCCGCTGGTGTGAAGGTTTTCGGATGCCGGCCCCATGACGGTGGCGCCGCGCGTAGGGGGCCGGCGTCCGTAAACCTCCAATGGACTAAACCGCTCGCGCGGTAGGGCCCTGCGGCACAAAAATGTAACGATTGACGGGTGGAATCACCGAATAGCAAATTGCCTATGAGACACACCGGTCTGAAACAGTCGTACTCCGGTCTATTCATTCCGCGTTCAGCAGCCGCAAGGTTGCCTCGTATCTGATGCACCGCTTGCCAACGAGCGCTGTGCAACTGGCTTCGGCACTCCTTTCGCTGTAAGTACCGTTAAATCCGACATTCACGACTCTTCTTGCCATCGGTCGAGAATTGGGGGCCTGCGTGTGCTCCTGGCTAACCATTAGTCCCCTCCACTTCCCATCAAAACAACTGTAGGTGCCAAGGAAATAGAAGAACGAGTCGCCGCCATACAATGTGCCCTCGCGCAGTAGTAGGACGCCGCGTGCGCCGCCCTCTACGCCATCCAGGGCTGTCGTACTCAATAGATAAAGCCCGCTACGGATCATGATTAGCCGCGACCATTCGGGAAGCAGAAGTTAATCTCTGACCGTGGCGAGCCTCTTATGAAATTCTTCTAGTTCCTTCTCATCTTTCGCCGTGAGTCCACTCTTGCCAAGGTCTATGACGACCTTCTTGAGGATGCCGGTAAATTTGAACGGCATCTTGTCCGCATAGTCTTCGACTACCGGCGTGCCGGTGTCTTCACCCACGTCCATCGTTTCATCTAGCGAAAAGCGAATCGGAATTGTCCGCTCAATCTTGCCTTGCGCCACCTGTTCGCCGTCCACGAAGATCGTGCCGGTGCCGCTCTTGCCATAGCCAGAACCGTCGTATTTGAAATCGAACTTAATGGTGTGTTTGCCGGCGGCCAACTTTTGGTTCGAGGCGACACGGTATTTATACTGCGCCTCGTTAGAGAATGAGTAATCGAACTCCGGCTTGCCATTCATAAGGAGCATTCCCCAGCCACCGAAGCGCCCGCCCTGGGTGATGAGCACGCCATCGCCACCCTCTGCCGGTATCTCGACGTCTACTGTGATGACGAAAGATTTGTTCTTCAGATCAGGCGCTGCACCCTCGGGAATGCGGACAGCACCGGGATAGTAGGTGAATCTGCTGCGCCCACTCGTCAGGCTTGGACGGAGACCTGCCTCGCCTCGCTCGGCAAACGACGCATCAAGCGGATAGACATTGTACTTCTTCGCCTCACGATCAAAGACGCCCTGCAGCTCCTTCAGTTTGGCAGGATATTGGGCCGCGACATTATTCGACTGAGAGAAGTCCTCTGCAACGTTGTAGAGTTCCCACTTGAAGTCGTCTGGACTGGGACTTGCTACGCCAGGGGCTGGAGGAGCCCACGGCAAACGCTGGGGTGATGTGTTGGCCATCCAACCATTGTGGTAAATGCCCCGATTCGCAAGCATCTCGAAATACTGCGTCGGGTGGCGTGTGGCCGCTTTCGCATTGTCAAAGGAATAGACCAGGCTCGCGCCTTCGATGGGAACCTGCTTCACACCGTTGAGAACCGTCGGAGCTTTCACTCCGGCTGCTTCCAGAATCGTCGGCACGATGTCAATGACGTGACTGAACTGCGAGCGGATCTCGCCGGTCTGCTTGATGCGCTTTGGCCAAGATATGACAAGGCCATTGCGGGTGCCACCGAAGTGAGAGGCAACCTGCTTGGTCCACTGGAACGGCGTGTCCATCGCATGCGCCCAGCCTACCGGATAGTGGTTATAAGTTTTCGGTCCGCCGAGGTCATCCATGATCGAGAGCAGATACGGGATGCTTTCCTGTAAGCCGTTGGCAATGACACCAAGCTCGTTCGCAAGGCCTTGTAATGTGCCTTCGCCGCTCGCGCCGTTATCTCCCATCTGATAGATGATCAGCGTGTTGTCCATTTCGCCGGTCTCTTCGACGGCGGCAACAACTCGACCGATATTGTAATCCACGTAGGCCAGCGAGCCGGCATAGACCTCCATCATGCGAGAGAACAACCGCTTCTGATCCGCCCCCAGCGAGTCCCACGCGGGAATTTCCTTGGATCTCTCGGTGAGCTTCGTGCCCGAGGGAATTATGCCCTTTCTTATTTGTCGGGCGAACGTCTCTTCGCGCAATTTATCCCAGCCTTGGTCAAACTGACCTTTGAACTTGGCGATCCATTCCTTGGGAGCATGGTGCGGGGCATGCGTCAGCCCTGGCGCGTAATAGGCGAAGAACGGTTTGTCCGGCGCGAGCGAGTGCTGCAGCCTGATCCAGCCAATTGCCTTGTCCGCCAGCAACTCGTCAAAGTGCTTTGGATTTGAGCCGCGCTGCTCCTCGGCTTCGATCGGCTTCGTTCCTTCGAACACCGCAGAATGCCACTGGTCAGTGTCACCGCCAATGAAGCCGTAGAAGTATTCGAAGCCGAGGGCGGTGGGCCACAGGTCAAACGGTCCCGCTTGGCTGGACTGCCAGTCCGGCACGTTATGATTCTTGCCGAACCACGATGTGTTGTACCCATTCTGCTTGAGGATTTCGCCAACCGTGCCGGAACTTTTTTGCATCAGCGAGTTGTAGCCAGGGAATCCCGTGCCCATTTCGGTGATGACGCCGGTAGCGTTGGTGTGATGATTTCGTCCGGTGATGAGCGCCGCGCGCGTTGGCGAACACAATGCTGTGGTGTGAAAGGTGTTATAGCTCAGACCGGCCTTCGCCAGCTCGTCCATCGTCGGGGTCGGTATTGCTCCACCGAAGGTAGACGAAGCACCGAAACCCACATCATCGGTTAATATAAGCAAGACATTGGGGGCGCCCTTTGGGGCTGCAATTCCCCTAGGGAAGTCGGGCGTAGACTCACTGGCCGTGCGACCAATCTTCCCCTTGAAGGGTGTTTCAGGTCGCGGCAGCACGATGCTCTCGGGCGCCGCTTGCTTCTGGGCGAAGGCTGCACCGGAGCCTGCAACAACGGTCGCTGCAGTCAAAAGCCAAGCAATCATTCTCGGATTTTTCATGGGCTGCTTCCCCTCCAGTCGCGGCGCTGCAATTTTAGGGAAAATAGCAGCGGCAACTTGAGAGATTGCCCATAGGTGGCCAATCGGTATCGAATTTGGAGTATAAGACCGTCGGATTGAATGGCTCGCCCGCGGTCCGGACTAGCTCGACTTCGCCGCGGTCCTCAGCGCTTCAGCGTCGATAATTTTGATCATCCGGTACTCGAGACTGATCACGCCCCGCGCCTCAAGATTACGCAGGATTGTCGCCGCCGCGTTTCGCGAAAGATTCGACATCGTCGCGACGTCCTCTTGTCGGATATCCAGCTCAATTGGGTGTACATCCCATTGGTTGCGATCCCGACAGTCCCCTAAACGCAGGAGAACAGCGCTACACCGTGCCGCGGGGTTGCGGATCATCAGGTCGTCAAGTGCTCCCATCGCAAGGTCGTATAGAAACATCGGGAACATCCCGAACATGCGCCAGCCGTCCGGCACTTCGGCGGCTACTGCATGCATGTCGCTTAAAGGAAGGTGCAACAAGACAGATAGGCGCGTAGCTGTGACTGTGACGCGCCTCTTGTGCTTAAATAGCGGCGCTGCACCTACCCAAAGTCCCGGTCTACCAAAGTGAACCAGGTAGGGACCACGGTCTCTCGGCGCCGCTGCAATAGACAATCCTCCTTCGATCAAGCCATAAATCCCACCATGCTCATCATCGAGATGAAAAAGGGTTTCTCCCTGACGAAATACCTCCGGTCGGCACCGTTTCAACACTTCGTCCTGAAACGTCTGCGGCGTCATGCTGAGCCACCCGCGCGTTCTTACGATCTGCAGCTTATCAGTCTCAAGCTTCATGGATGCCACTTATGCCTTGGACCCGACACAAGTGTCCTACAAAGCCGCCGTCGGCACAATTCCGTCGTGGCGCTGTTCTGGAAAGTGCCGCTCTTGGGAAGGTTTTCGGATGCCGGCCCCATGACGGTGGCGCCGCGCGCACGGGGCCGACGTCCGCAAACCTCCAAGGGAGGAAACCGCGGGAGGGGGACGTGGGTGGCGCGGCTTGGGCTATGGGGATTTGAGTGCCGCGGATGAAGTGTGTGCGAGACCTTGAACAGAAGATCGTAGACCACGGCCTTGTTCTGGTAGGCGATGTCGGCGATGGCCGCCGGCAGCGTGAACACCACGTGATAGTACGGCACCTGCA
>DAIMKE010000615.1:0-4585 GCA_036721875.1 Bradyrhizobium sp.
GGCCCAGGCCACGCAGTGGGTCCGCCGTCTCGACAGATCCGATACGACCGGGACGACGCTGCGGACCTTCCGCCTGAAGAACGGCAAGGCGACCGAGGTGGCGAAGATACTGAACGACATCTTCGCGCAAAAATCCGGGGGCGATTCTGCCACGAAGCAACTGGCCCCGGGGGTCGAAAGTGCGCAGGCCCGCATGGATGCGCTCGATCGCGGCTCGTTGAACGGAAGCGGGACGAACGCAAACGGGATTACGAATGCAAGCAACAACTCCGACGGTCGCGGCGCCGGTACGATTGCGGCTGCCTTTGAATCGTTTGCAAGCCGCAAGAACGGCGAGGCGGACGTGTCCGGCGGTTCGTCCGGGAACATCGCGCGCGGAACGTTCCAGAACCTGCGCATTACCGCGGATGCAGCCAACAATTCGATTGTGGTCTATTCCAACCAGGAAGACTATCGCGTCGTCGAGCGCGCGCTTCGCGACATCGACCGGCCGCTGATGCAGGTTGCGATCGATGCGACGGTCGCGGAAGTCACGCTGACGGACGAGCTCCAGTTCGGTGTTCAGGCGTATCTCAAGAGCAAGGATGTCGGCCTCGGCAAGGACAAGGGCTCGGTCAGTCTGCTGAGCGCGGGTCAGGAGGTGGCGCAGGCGGCGCTGCTTCAGCGCGTGGCTCCCGGCCTGAATCTGCTGCTTGGATCGGAATCGCAGCCGCGCCTCATTCTCAACGCCCTATCCAACGTGACCGACGTCAAGGTGCTGTCGTCACCCTCGATCGTTGCGCTCGACAACCAGCCGGCGCTGCTGCAGGTGGGCGACGAAGTGCCGATCACGACCAGCTCGGCCGCGGTTCTTACCAACGCATCCACGCCGATCGTCAATACGATCACGATGCGAAATACCGGCGTGATCCTGAAAGTGCTTCCCCGCGTGCACGCCAATGGATCGGTGCAGCTTGAGGTCGATCAGGAAATTTCCAATATCGTGAATGGCGATCAGCAGTCGCTGACGCCGACGATTGCCCAGCGCCGCGTCCACTCCACCGTCTCGGTGACCAGCGGCCAGACCGTGTTGCTCGCAGGTCTGATCAGCGAGCGAAATCAGAGGACGCAATCGGGCATACCGGGACTTCGCGAGATCAAATTTCTCGGAGACGTGTTTGGAAACACCTCCAGCACCAAGACGCGGTCCGAGATCATCATCTTCATCAGGACACAGCTGATCCGGAACAGCGTCGAAGCCAGCGCGGTCACCGAGGAATTCCGTGACCGGCTGCAGACGATGCGTGGTGGCCGCACCGTCGTGGACGGCAACAAGGTGATGAAGTGACGATCGAGGTTGACGCAGGAGAGGGCGCTGGACTGGAGGTCGATCTCCGTCCGAGCCCGGCGATTCTGATCGGCGGGGCTTGCGTCATCGCCCTGATCTCCGCGCTGTCGTTGCCGTGGCCGATAGCCGTTGCTTCGACCGTGCTCGGGACCTTGATGATCGCCGGCGCTGACGTAGACGCGAGAACGTTTCTCCTGCCTGATCTGATTACATTTGGTGCCCTGGTTTGCGGCATTCTTGCCGCGCCGCTGCTGCTGGACGCGACGAACCCGTGGGCAGCCACCATGCAGGCGGTGGCGCGCGCCGGCATCGTCGCAGGCGCGCTGGCGCTGTTTCGCAGCGGTTACGGCTGGATCAGGAAAACCGAGGGCCTTGGATTGGGCGATGTGAAGCTGGCCGCGGCGATCGGGGCCTGGCTTCCGCTCGAGGCAATACCCCTGTGCTTCGGTCTCGCGACAAGCGGCGCGCTGGTGACGGTGATGCTGGCGCGCCTGAATGGCCAGACTGTGATGAGGACGACGAGGATTCCTTTCGGCGCATTCCTGTGTCCGGCACTGTGGATTGTATTTTTTGCAGACAGTTTGACGCGATAGAAGCGGAGCACATTATCAACATGTCGAAGTCTATTCCTCGACATACCAGGTCACCGGCAGCCGAGAGCGCCACGCTTGCGACCTCAAGGCATGCGGTGGAGCAATTTCGCCTGTACCTGCTTGATCGGATACCGGATGCCGCGCGGGTGAAATTGCGCGGTGTGAGCTCCATGGAAGCGTCGTCCGGAAACGGGCTTCGGGAGTTATGGGAAAAGTCGGATCTGCCGTCCGCGATATTCGCGGATGAGGTGGCGGGCTTCTGGCGGCTGCCGCGCTTGAGCCTGCAGGACCTGATGAATGCCGTCGGTGCGGTCGAGCATTTCTCGCCGCGATTCTTGCGTGAATCTTCGGTTTTTCCGTTTCGCGCGGGGAGTGACGGCTTCGGCCTGGCAGTGTCGGACCCGGCCGACGGCGCGGCGATCAGGGCAGCGGAGATAGTCTGCGGTCGTCCTGTCATGATCGTCGTTGCATCCTTCGACGACATCGCCACCGTGCTCGAAACGCGACTCGACGAACGCACGACGGAAGCTGTCGTCGATGAACCAGAGCACCGCACCGGCGACGACGACATCGACAGCCTGCGCGATCTGGCGAGTGGAGCTCCCGTGGTTCGGGCCGTCAGCGATGTGCTCGAACGCGCCATGGAACTGCGGGCCAGCGACATCCACATCGAGCCATTCCGAACTGGACTCGTCGTGCGAATGCGGGTCGATGGAATTCTGCGCGCCGTGCCGTTTCCAGGCGATGCGCCACCGCAGGCCGTGGTCTCGCGTATCAAGATCCTGGCCGGACTTAACATCGCCGAACGCCGGTTACCTCAGGACGGCGCGGCGCGGGCGCGGGTCGGACGGACGGAGATCGATATCCGCATCGCCACGATGCCGACCCAGCACGGCGAGAGCGTTGTCATCCGCTTGCTGCCCCGCGATCGCGGCTTGCTCGATCTAGGCAAGATCGGATTGTTGGACCGCGACGAGGCCACGCTGCGCCGTCTGCTGGCGCTGCCGCATGGGTTGATCCTGATCACCGGCCCGACCGGAAGCGGAAAGACCACGACGCTCGCGACAATGCTGTCGATCCTGAACGAGCCGACGCGAAAGATCCTTACCATCGAGGATCCCGTCGAGTACGAAATTCCAGGCGTCAACCAGTCGCAGGCCAGGCCGGCGATCGGGTTGACCTTCGCCACGGCGATGCGCGCGTTCGTGCGCCAAGACCCCGATGTCATCATGGTCGGCGAGATCCGCGACAGCGAAACGGCAAGCATCGCAATTCACGCTGCGTTGACCGGCCATCTGGTGCTGTCGACGCTGCACACCGAGACGCAGCGGCGGCCGTGCCGCGCCTCCTCGATCTCGGCGTCGAAGGATTTTTGCTGCGATCGACGTTGCGCGGCGTCGTTGCCCAGCGGTTGGTCCGCATCCTCTGTGATGGCTGCAAGAGCACGCATGAGTTGACAGAACCCGATATTGTCGCGGACCCGCGTTATCGGGTCCTGGGCTTTGAGCCGGGCGAAACGATCTATCGCCCGGGCAGTTGCGAACGCTGCGGCGGCACCGGGTATCGGGGACGTGCCGGGATTTTTGAATTGCTGGAGCTGACCGATGAGGTCAGGCCCTTGGTCGGTGCGGAAGTCGATGCCTCGCTCATCGACAGCGCCGCCATTCGCGCCGGCATGACGACGATGTTGGATGATGCCGTGCAGAAATGCCGGCTGGGAATGACCGCTCCTCCGGAAGTGCTGCGCGTGACATCCGCGCGCTAACTGACGATCTGCGGATATGGACAAATGGTTTGGTAGGAGAGGACAGATGCAGCTGCATGTGGCGAATGGCGGCCGTCGTGCCGCGCGACGAGCCGAGGCAGGCTTTACCCTCGTCGAGATGCTGGTTGTGATCGCGATCATCGGGTTGATCATGGGCTTGGTGGGGCCCCGCGTGCTCAGTTACCTCGGGGACTCCAAAGTGAAGGCGGCGAAACTCCAGATCGATAGCTTCTCCAGCTCGCTTGATCTGTTTTATCTCGATGTCGGCCGGTATCCGAGCGGCAGTGAAGGCCTTTCGGCCTTGGCGCAGAGACCAGGCAATGCGGCGGTCTGGAACGGCCCTTATCTCAAGACCGGCGCGGTGCCGAACGATCCGTGGGGACACAGCTACCTTTACCGCTCGCCTGGTGAGCGCAGCCCCTACGAGATCGTATCGTTGGGATCGGATGGCCAGGAGGGTGGGAGCGGCCCAGCGGCCGACATCAGTAATGACGCTGCGGCAAATCGACCATGAGCAGCCCTTCGCGGTTGTTGCCTTGCTCTTGCCGCACGATCGCAACAGCGTTTGATTTTGGATTGCAGTAGTTCTTGATTGGGTAGGAGTAATACAGTGCGCCCCGTTCTTATCTCTTCGCGTCGTGGTGCCAACGCTCGGCTCGCCAAAGCAGTCGCCTTGACGATCGCACTCTCGCCTATGGTGCTGGCCTCGCCAGCAGTGCTTGCCGCAACTGGGACCGCAATCGAATCGTTCGGTTCGACCAGCTTGGTGAGGGTTGGCGGCAACTACCAGCTCAACCCCGTCGCAGGTGGCTCGGGCCCGTCGCTAAAATACGGCGGCGTCGCTTTTGTATCTGGGCAGTTCGGCACCTGGACGCCGATCGGCGTCGAGCCGAAGGTCGG
>DAIMKE010000616.1:0-4580 GCA_036721875.1 Bradyrhizobium sp.
TCTGTATCTCGCGCACCAGAGTTTCAGGCGCGGGCTGTTTGCCAATTTCGACATGGCGTTGTGGCGCGACGCCTTCAACTCGGTGGCGTTCGCGAGCATCGCCACGCTCGTGGCGCTGCTGCTCGGCTTCGCCACCATTCTGGCCTGGCGCTGGCGGCCCACCGCGCTGCGCTTCGCCGCGATGAACATCGCGCAAACCGGCTACACGCTGCCGGGACTGGTGCTGGCGCTCGGGCTACTCGCGCCGCTGCTCGCCATCGACAACGGCCTGAATGCGCTCGCCGGCTGGCTCGGCAGTTCGCTGCCGGGACTGGTCCTGATCGGCTCGGGTGCAGCCGTCGTCATCGCCTATGTGATCCGGTTTCTCGCGGTGCCGACCGGCTTCATCAAGGCCGGCTTCGAGCGCATTCCGCGCGATTACGACGACAGCGCGCGCGCCGCCGGCGCCGGCCAATCCACAACGATGTGGCTGATCCATCTGCCGCTGCTGCGCCCCGCCATGCTGGGCGCCGTCATCGTGGTGTTCGTGGATTGCCTGAAGGAGTTGCCGGCGACGCTGCTGCTGCGGCCGCTCAATGTTGAAACACTGGCAACCTCGATCTACCAGTACGCCAGCCGCGGCAGCTTCGAGGACGGCGCACTCGCGGCGCTGCTGATCGTCGCCGCCAGCATCGGCCCGGTGGCGTGGCTGACGCGGTTTTCGGATGTGCCGGCGGGGCCGGCGTAGGTGATGCCGTAGGGTAGGCAAAGCGTAGCGTGCCCCACCATCACCAGCGGAGAGTTTAATGGTGGGCACGGCGCTATCGCGCCTTTGCCCACCGTACAACGCCGGCGAACGTCAGGCGTTCTTCAGTGCCACCCGAAACTCGGCTTCGGTCTTCGCCTTCACCTCGTCCAGCGTGACGCCGTCGGCGAGTTCGATCAGCGCCATGCCGTCCTTGCCGTGCTTGTCGATGGTGAAAACGGCAAGATCCGTCACTACCATGTCGACCACCTTCTCGCCGGTCAGCGGCAGGTTGCACGTCTTAAGAAGCTTCGGGCCGTCCTTGGCGGAGTGCTCCATGACCACGACGACGCGCTTGACGCCGGCGACGAGGTCCATCGCGCCGCCCATGCCCTTGACCATCTTGCCGGGGATCATCCAGTTGGCGAGGTCGCCGTTCTGCGCCACCTGCATCGCACCGAGAATCGACAGGTCGATATGGCCGCCGCGCACCATGCCGAAGGAATCGGCCGAGGAGAAATAGCTGGTGTCGGGCAGTTCGCTCACCGTCTGCTTGCCGGCGTTGATGAGGTCAGCGTCTTCCTCGCCCTCATAGGGGAACGGGCCCATGCCGAGCATGCCGTTCTCGCTCTGCAGGCTGACGTCGATGCCGTCAGGGATGTAGTTCGAGACCAGCGTCGGAATACCGATGCCGAGATTGACGTAATAGCCGTCGCGCAACTCCTTTGCGGCACGAGCGGCCATCTGTTCACGGGTCCAGGCCATGGGAGGCTCCTAAGTCTTTGGTTTGCGCATGATCTTGTCGGAAAACCGGTATCCACTTTTCCGGATCTTGGGCCGGGTTGGCGTTAAGCGGCGGGACGCGGGCGGGTGTTGCGGAACTCGATCCGCTTCTTGGCCGTCCCGACCTCGATGATGCGCTTGACGAAAATGCCGGGCGTATGGATGTGGTCCGGATCGAGTTCGCCGGCCGGCACCAGATGCTCGACCTCGGCGACTGTGATCTTCGCGGCGGTCGCCATCATCGGATTGAAGTTGCGCGCAGTCTTGCGATAGACGAGGTTCCCGGCGGTGTCGCCCTTCCAGGCGTGAACGATGGCGAGATCGGCGAACAGGCCGCGCTCCATGATGTACTTCTCGCCGTCGAATTCCTTCACTTCCTTGCCTTCGGCGATCAGCGTGCCGACGCCGGTCTTGGTGTAGAAGGCCGGGATACCAGCGCCGCCGGCGCGGATGCGCTCGGCCAGCGTGCCCTGCGGATTGAATTCGAGTTCCAGTTCGCCGGCTAGGTATTGCTGCGCGAACAGCTTGTTCTCGCCGACATAGGACGAGATCATCTTCCTGATCTGCCGCGTTTCCAGCAACCGGGAGAGGCCGATGCCGTCGACGCCCGCATTGTTGGAGACAACAGTGAGATTCTTGACGCCGGAATCCCGGATCGCATCCGACAGCGTCTCGGCAATGCCGCACAGGCCGAAACCGCCCGACATGATCATCATGCCGTCCTTGAGAACGCCATCGAGGGCCGATTTGGCGTCGGGGTAAACCTTTTTCATGAAGTCAGGACCTGATGGAGGGGGCGAAAAGTCGCCATTATTGGGAATTATTAGGCGAATTGTTCGCGGCGCGTCAATGACAGGGGGATATCGGCCGCCGGCCCCACAGCCCCGGCTCGCCAAGGCCTTGAAAGCGTCAAGAAAACCCCTCAAATTGCGTGGGTTGGCATGGGCTTAGCGGTGTGCCCCTGCCCTAATCAACAACCTTACATCTCACCCCGAGTTCGGTTTAGTCAGATCCGGATATGTCATTGACTGTGGCCCAAGGAATGAAGCGCCTGGGAATGCCGATTGCGGCATTGTTCGGCGCAGCTTTGGTCGGCCTGATCGGCACCTCCTGGTTCCTGAACCGGGATACGCTGCGGCAGGCGGTCGAGGCACAGATCCGTGCCGTGACCGGGCTCGAACTGGTGGTCAAGGGCAACATCGATGTTTCGGTATTTCCCGGCAGCTACGTTTCCTTTCACGACGTCGGCCTGAAGGGCGGCGGCACCGACGACCCGGCGCTGCAGGTCGACGTGCTGACCGCGAATTTGCGGTTGCTGCCGCTGTTGCTGCGCCGGTTCGAAATCGCCGACGTCATGATGTTGCGGCCGCATATCCGCGTCGTCAGGGACAGCCAGGGCGAGAGCAACTGGACGCCGTTTGTCGAGCGGATAGCGCGCGCCATGAAGCCCGGCGCCGAGAACCAGGTTTCGTTTTCGGAAATCAGGATTCAGGACGGCGTGCTCAAATATGAGGACGCCGCCAACCAGATCACCGAGCAGCTCGGCGATATCGATCTCTCGCTGGCGTGGCCGTCGATCTCGCGCTCATTCGCCGCGACCGGACAGTTCGACTGGCGCGGCGAGCGCGTCGACGGTTCGATCTCGGCCGGCGACTTCGTCGCGATGCTCTCGGGCGACCGCTCCGGCCTGAAGGCGCGGCTGGTCTCGGCGCCGCTCAAACTCGCCTTCGACGGTTCGGTCGCCAACCGCACCAGCCTGATGATGGAAGGCGTCGTCACCGTCGACAGTCCGTCGCTGCGCAACGCGCTGCGCTGGGCGGGACAGCAACCGCCCGGCAGCGGCGGCTTCGGCCGCTTCGCACTGAAGGCCCGCGCCAATCTCGTCGGCGCCTCGATCGCGCTGACCAACGTCAACGTCGAACTCGACGGCAACGTCGCCGAAGGCGTGATGACAATTTCCAACAACGGCCGCCAGACGCTGCAGGCGACGCTCGCCGCAGGTAACCTCGATTTCACGCCCTACATCTCCACCGTCCGCCTGCTCGCCAGCGGCGCGCGCGACTGGAACCGGCAACTGTTCGACCTCACGTCGCTCTCCGCAACCGACCTCGACATGCGCCTGTCGGCGGCGCGGGTTACGGTCGGCGCGACCAAGCTCGGCCGCACCGCCATCGGCGCCAATCTGCGCAACGGCGCGCTGGCACTCTCGGTGGGCGAAGCCTACGTGTATGGCGGTGTCGCCAAGGGCTCGTTCGGAATTGCGCGTTCGGATGCGGTGGCCGACGTCAAGGCGCAGCTCCAGTTCACCGACGTCGACCTGCAGGCCTGCGCCAGCGAATTGTTCGGCATCAGCAAGCTGTCCGGCCGCGGCAATCTCAACCTGTCGCTGGTGGCGTCCGGCACAAGTCCGTTCGGGCTCGCCTCGTCGCTCGACGGCAACGCGACGCTGACCGGGCTCAACGGCGCGATCGCGGGCTTCAATGTCGAGCAATTGCTGAAGCGGCTGGAACGGCGGCCGTTGTCTGGCGGCGGCAATTTGCGCTCGGGTTCGACGCCCTACGACAAGCTCACGGTCGCGGTGAAGTTCAACGACGGCATCGCTACCGTGGAAGACATCCGCGTCGACGGACCGGCGACGCGCCTGACGCTGACCGGCACCGCCTCGGTGCCGGCGCGCGAATACGATCTGAAGGGCGTCGCCAGCCTGACCTCGGCTCCGGGCGGCGACAAGGGTTTTGACCTGCCCTTCGTGGTGCAGGGCCCGTGGGACGACCCGCTGGTGTTTCCCGATCCGGAAAGCCTGATCCGCCGTTCGCCCGGCGCAGCGCAACTGCTCGAATCGATCAAGGACAGCAAGGCCCGCGACACCGTGCGTTCGGTCATCGAGCGCTTCACGGGCGGCGGATCGCGGCCAGCCGCACCGGAGACGGCAGCACCAGGCGGGGCGAAGGCGAACTAGCTTTTTCGCGGAGAGCTTGTAGCCCGGATGAGCCAACGGGGCGCGCGTTCGCGCGACCCGTTGGCTCATGCGGGCTACATGCCGATCCTCGTCTCATGCACCCTACCCTGCAGC